>CAZNMG010000138.1:0-3310 GCA_964574075.1 uncultured Owenweeksia sp. | reverse complement strand
GTAAGTAGCTACAGGCCATGAGGTGCGTCTGTGCTTTTCAATAAGGTAATAGATAATATTTTCAGACCCCCGGATTCTCTCCGTAGCAATAAAATCGTTCAGCTCGGGAGGAATCATCATTTCTATAGTGTAGAGCTGAGGCACAATTTCCTGGGCTTCAAAATCAAACACGGTGTCCATTTGGCGGCCAGCCGAGAGTTTTTCAGACCCATCAGCCGCTATCTTTCGCATACTGTAATTATCCAGCGTCCATTTTAATGAGGTGGTATCCTGCCTTATGAAGTCCGATTTGAGCTTAAATCGCAGCTCATTGTCTTTAAAGATCTCATAGGTAAAATGATAGCCGGAGCGCCTTTCCGAATTATAGTTCTCAAAATAAATGATGTGCCCGGGTTTTATCTGGCGGTGAATATTTTTGAACCGGTCATCCTCCTTCATGTCGATGTACGTCTTCTGAAACTTGATCCGTGTGGCGTTGGTTTTGGGGATTACGAAGTGACCCAGCGTAAAACTTATACCGGCTATTATGGTGGCAGAGATAAAGTAGGGCCACATCATTCTGCGAAAGCTCACCCCTCCTGTAAGTATGGCCACTATTTCGGTATTGCCCGACATTCGGGAGGTGAAGAAAATAGTGGCGATGAAAACCAGCATTGAGCTGAAGAGGTTGCCATAGAACACAATGAAGTTCACATAGTAATCAAAAATGATTTCCCGGGCGGAAGCTCCTTTTGTGATGAAATCCTCAATCTTTTCAGAAATATCAAAGACAATCGCAATGGCGAGTATAAGGGTAATGGTCAGGAAGAATGTTCCTAAAAATTTACCGATAATATATCTGTCGATAATTCTGAGCACAGCTTAAAGCCTGTTTTCAAGTTTCGGGACCATGATATCTTTCCAGGAGGCAAAGGTTCCCTCCATTATTTTTTCGCGAGCCTCATTTACCAGCCACAGGTAAAACCGCAGGTTGTGAAGCGAGGCAATTTGTCTGCCAAGGTATTCATTGGCTACAAAAAGGTGCCGAAGGTAGGCCTTACTATAATCGTGGTCTACAAAGCTGGTACCGTTTACATCGAGTGGTGAAAAGTCATTTTCCCACTTTTTGTTTTTGATGTTGATGATGCCCTCGCTGGTAAAGATCATGCCGTTGCGTCCGTTGCGCGTGGGCATCACGCAGTCAAACATATCCACTCCCAGGGCGATATTCTCCAGAATATTGGCGGGGGTGCCAACTCCCATAAGGTAACGTGGCTTCTGGGCGGGAAGAAATTTGCATACGAGTTCACTCATAGCGTACATTTCTTCCTTAGGCTCGCCTACGGAAAGTCCCCCAATAGCGTATCCCGCACAATCATGGGAGGCTATGGTCTCTGCTGATTCCTTACGGAGGTCATTATAAGTAGAGCCCTGAACAATAGGAAAAAGACTTTGCTCAAAGCCATACAATGGCTCATTCTTTCCGAGCCAGTCAATGCAGCGCGTCAACCAACGATGGGTCATTTCCATACTGCTTTTGGCATATTCGAACGAACTGGGGTATGGAGGGCATTCATCAAAGGCCATAATAATATCCGCACCGATCTTCCGCTGTATCTCCATTGACTTTTCAGGGCTGAAGAAATGCCGTGAACCATCTATATGCGATTGAAATTTTACGCCTTCTTCGGTGATTTTGCGGCTGGCGGCCAGGCTGTATACCTGATATCCCCCGCTGTCGGTAAGGATTGGTCCATCCCAACCCATAAATTTGTGAAGACCTCCACCCTGGTTCAAAATATCAGTACCTGGCCGCAGGTATAAATGATAGGTGTTGCCAAGGATTACCTGCGCTTTTACATCTTCGCGCAGTTCTCTCTGATGTACAGTTTTTACAGAGGCTACAGTGCCTACAGGCATAAAAATAGGGGTCAGGATCTCTCCATGTGGAATTTGCAACTTTCCTGCCCGCGCGTTACTTTTTTCGTCTGTGCCTTGCAGCTCAAATGTCATAGTACCTTCTTTCAGGCCGCAAAAGTAAGGTTTGGAAGTGGTTAAGGTAGTTTCTGTTTTCTAATGCACCTTACCTACCTCCCTAGGTGATAAAAGACACCCACATCCAGAGCAAAGCTCATGAGCCGGTTGGTCCATGCCGCTTGTTCTGCAGATTTTGATTTCCTTAGCTGGTACAGAAAGTTGGGCCTGAATTGTACACTCATTCTGTCACTAAGTTTTTGATTTAATCCAAGGCCCACATTCGCTCCGGCATAAAAATCATCAAACCATTTAGACTCCCTGAAGCGGCTGGGAGGGCCATAGGGGTAGGTCACCAAAGGGTCTGGTTTAAAATCTTCCGGTATGCTGGTGTTTTCTTCTTCCTGTTTATAAAGGTCTCCGAGGTAAATTCCTGCGCCACCAAACAGTTGCGTATTCTCATTCTTCCAGAATATATAATCCACACCTATTGGTATGGTGATGCCCCTTGCACGGAAGTAAACATCAAACTTTTCACCAGTACCCTCCGGATTGGCAGTGCTGGTTTCCTCGTACTCAAAACTGGCTCCCTGAGTGAGGTGGAGTATTCCGGTGGAAAATGCCCACCGCCCTGTGCTTAAATATGCCTTCAGGCCAAAATTCACAGAAGAAATATTATCGGTCTTATTCCAGTCAGGCCGCCCGTGAAGATTGGAAACAGAAGGGCTGCCAATGAGCCCCACTTTAAATGCAGGCTGACTGTATAAGGGAAAAAGGGCAAAAGTGCAAAACAGGAGGAGCAGGAATTTCTTCATGATATAAGATAGCTGAAGTTGTAGCGGATACAAATAAAATAAAAATTTTACCCCTCAGGCAACTCTCACCTCCTCTGCCCGTGTCAGCAATACAAATACCAACTACAACATAACAATGAAATCAACAGCACTTTTTAGAAACGCGGTTTTAGTAGCGGCCTCTTTGTCGGTCAACCTGGCTTTTGCCCATGAAACCAAAGTCACAAATCAAAAACTGGATCTCAACCACCTAAAGGTTATTGAGGAAGATGTGGAAACCGAATCTACCAAAATAATGGCACCAGACGAGGAGCTGTTGTTCGAAAGGTTCAGGAGGCAAGTGGATGCGGCCTGGGCAAAACTTGGTGAAACCGAAGAAACAGGCGAGCCTGAATTTTATAGTCTCTAAGGAAACAGGGGTATTTACTCGGCCCTGGTCAGCCGCCAAACATTACCATTGTTCTGATCGGTAAGTACATAAACAGAACCGTCAGGTGCCTGCTCTACATCGCGGATGCGGGCGTTCATGTCAATCCTGTCCACTTCTTTCGCTTGTTCACCAT
>CAZNMG010000137.1:0-3927 GCA_964574075.1 uncultured Owenweeksia sp. | reverse complement strand
ATAGGTCCTCCCTGGGGTACTATATATTTAAACCGGTCCAAAACTTCAAAAATCTCTTCTTGAGCCAGGGGATTGGGGTAGCTCTTTTCTACCCGTGCGATTTCCGCAGCCATTCTCCGATGCATATCGGAAGGCGTACGCTCATATATTTTTCCGTAGGAATCTTTCAGTGCGTACTTATTCAGCCAAACCCCGGCCGCCAGTTCATCATTGTTAAAGTATTGCGTAGCGGCCTCCAGGGCCTCTTCGTACGTATAAGTTTGTTGGGCAATTGCATCGGTGGCGGCTTCTATCTTCATGATTCCATTTGTTTTTGGGTAGCGATTTTAGGAGCACTGAAGTTACTTTAATGAACCTCGCCACCGGGAGGATTAAAGAAAGGAAATGAACATTTTTTTGTTTGAAAAAACTTTTTGGAGCCGCGCTTTAGCGGCCTGCCTGTCATAGCGGACTCACTTGTCTGTGGAAAAAATTTTCTGTTGAAATTTTTATTGAAACTGACTTTTGTCATAAAAAGACAGTTTTATCCGAAATACCTTTGAGTAAATTTAAAACCCCACCGTAATGAGCACCATAGAACGCATAAACTCCAGGATAGACGCACTGCAACTAAATTACTTCGGCATTATGTCCGTATCCCTGGTAGCCGGGACCTGTTTTGCCTCCGGAGCCCTGATTGTGATACTTCTAAACTCTGCTCCAATCTGGCAACTGGCCCTCCTTACCTGTGTAACCATGGCTTCCAATGCCACCGGCATCGCACACAGTCCTATCCGTTGGGTAGTTTGGATGGCCGGACTAAATGCTTTTACCAGTCTGTTCCTGATTCTTCTGAATATATTTTAGAAGCAGATCACCAAAAAGGGTCCTTCCAATCATCCATGGACCGCCTGGCCGGGCGGGGGTGCAGCTTTTGATTTACGATTATGAGCGCCTCCTCTCCGGCTTCTTTTTCAATTTCACCAAAGAGCTCGCGTTCTTCAAACCGGACGTGGGCTTTTAGTGCTTCGGCAATACCACTGGCTGCCTCCAGTAAATCAGGTTCTGTAAAGAACAACCCTTGGAGGTGCCTGTGCTGCTCACAGGCCCTTTTTACCTGAGGGTGCTCCATTCCCAGCAAAGGAAACAGGAGGCTCTCCTCCTCTGCAAAATGATCCTCAAGGTGCTTTTTATAAAAATGGCGGGCGAAAGTCATGATCCTTTCAGGGTTCACTTTCTTAGTAAGGCCTTGTTTTAACTCCCAGCAAAATAGCAATGCATGATGATGATCGCGGCTGAGATCCTGCAGGGCGGGGTGTCTTTTTAGAGGTTGTTTTTCTTTTTTACCTGTCATAGATATAATATTTCCTCTTCATTTTGGCTTGAACCAAAACGAAGCAACTAAGCGAAGCGACCTCACGAACACCTAAAAAAACAATAATTGAGGTTGTGAGTAAAAGCTCAAGCCTGCCTGCCGGCAGGCAGGGCTTCTTACAAATTCCGTAAAAGGCCTGTCTCCTCCCGGAGATACCTTCCTCTTGAAGGCATGTCGACATCGATTAGGATGAATGGAAAAACATCTCGGACCCTTTAGCTCATTTTACAAACAACTCAAATTTCGTAGTCCTTCCCCCAGTTTTCTACTTCCTCTGCACTCCAGAGGGTGGGGAAGAATTTACGCTGCTGGTACTGGGGGTGGAGATATCTTTTCCACTTGCTGCCACCGGTGGCTGCCTTGTTTTCGCCCTTGGCATCGAGGTAATGACCAGCAGTACGCAGGTGCACCAGGGGCCACTCAATGTTGTAAAGACGGTCAAATTCCCGCAACAGTTCGAGGGTTTCCATCGAAAGGGTTCCTTGCAGCTTTTTCACTTTGTCCTCCACAGTATTTCCTTCCACTTTTAGGGCAAGGTCTTTAAAGCCCTCCTCATATTTTTCGCAAAACAGTTTCAGCGTAAGCGTAGCTTCATAAGTTTTGTGGTTCATACCGGCATCCTTCCAGTATAAATTCCTGAAAATGTCGTCAATGGAAGGCTTCTCCGCCAGGCGCTGTTTCCCTTCTTCGTTGATAAGATTAGGCAGTGAGGTACACCGGAGTTCTATATACCGGAAACTCGCACTCTGAAACCCGCTGGCAGGGACCAGTGCCCTGCGAAAGGTATTGTAATCATCGTAGTCCATGCCTTCGCGCATCACATCAAATGAAGTGATAAGCATGCGGGTATAGCGGTTTATCCTTTTTACCTTTTCGGCCAGTTTTTCTTCGGTTACTTCCACGGGGCCGGTGATCTGCCGCAGTTCATGAAGCACCAGTTCCTGCATAAGCTCCGTGATCTGGTGGTAAATCACAAAGATCTTTTCATCGGCAAAGTCAGTGCGCGGCCTTTGAAGCGAAAGCAGGGTTTCCACCTGGATATAGTCCCAGTAGGTTAAAGGTTTATTCAGCAGCAGCCCTTCCAGGTAATTTTCGGGATTTTCACCCAGGCTGGTATATTTTTCCCTGATGCGGTTAAGATGATCTTCACTCATAGGTGGTCATATTTTTACAAATTGAAGGAAAACGGAGCCGCCCTCCGGTTAGGAGGAGAGGTTTCCGCACCTTTATTACAGGATTGTTTTTCCGGGGTTTTGCCGGTAGTGTTCTATTTTAAAGAGAAACATCCGGGCCATATTATGCGCCCGTTCTTTAGCTTCTTCGGCTTTCGGGCCGTGAAAATACTGATCCACGGTTTCATAAAAAAGCTTTAGCCAGGTTTCAAAATGACTTTGCTGTAGCGGCATTTGCGAATGTGGCACAAACGGGCTTCCCGAGTACGTGCGTTCGCCCAGCAGAACTGTCTCCCAAAAACGGTACAACTTTGCCAGGTGGGCGGGCCATTCGTCTTTTATCACCCCGATAAATATGGGGCCAATATGCGGGTCCTTTTGCACCCGGGCATAAAATTCATCCACCATAAGAATAACGTCTTCGCGGCTCGAAATATCCTTTTTCACTTCTGCAATTTGTTCGTTCAATAGTACGGCTTAAGGTTTAAATAGTTTTCTAAAACAGAAGAACCCGCCCGGGTAGGAAAAGGCTCCACAATGGGAGCTTTTCCAACCGGACCAGTTTTCAGACATGAAAAGTTTTACGTGGTTACAGGGTACAGCTTGTCGGTTGAAACCCTGCTTCCATTGCTTTGGCACCAGGGAAGAGGATATTGTTCTCCAGATGGATGTGCAGGTGCAGGTCGTCTTCAAATTCCTTCAGCAGGGAAAAGGTCACACGGTAAGTGTTGCAACCATCTCCCGGAGGCGTATAATCATTGCTGAGTTCGGCAATTTTGCGGAAGCGCTCGCCTTCAGTATCATGCTCCTCCATCATCATCCTAATGGGATTGGTAACGGTGCCAAAGTGGGGTTGTGCCAGCTCTTCCTTTTCCTGCCCGGCTCTCACCATCTTACGGATGTAGGGAAACAATATCAGTTCTTCCTTTTTCATGTGTTGGGCCAGCTCCCCTGCAGATTCTGTAAACAACTGATAAATTTCCAGCAGCTCGGGATGCCTTTCACCGTGCACCCGGCATAATTTATCCAAAAACGGAATGATCTCGGCCGACCGGGTTTCCACATAGCGGTGGTGCTTTTTCTCAATATAATCGGCCAACAGATCGAGGGGCCACTGCTTGTAATCCACACCCGAATTTTCATTATTTTTCATCGCCTGCTGCAAATCGCTGGTGAGTTCCCAAATGCTGATGTCCTTTGATTTACAAGCCTCCTCTATGGTGCGGTTGCCGTTGCAGCAAAAGTCGATCTTGTGTTTCTTGAAAACGGTGGCAGTGCGGTAATCCTCGGCAACCAACTCTCCAATATTTCTTGTTTCAAGTGCTTCCATTTTTATTGATATTTAAAATTAAGATAAAATTGTCCTTTTTTGGTTCAAAAAATTTTTAGCGCTTTAAAAAA
>CAZNMG010000136.1:0-3889 GCA_964574075.1 uncultured Owenweeksia sp. | reverse complement strand
ACTCAACGGACTTTTAAAGCTGCGCCTGGAAACGGCCCTGACGCTGGAGTCCAGATACTTGTAATAGAAAGGCCGTATAAATTCTAAGTGAATGGAATCAAAATCAGCATCATAAAAGGCAGGTTGAAAAAACTTTGGTTGCCCAACACAAGCTTCCATTACTTCCAGGGCAGGGGCAACAGTCGCTGAGGTATTTTTTAAATCATGATTAATTTTAACCCAGCCTGCAATGGGCACCGGAAGAGAATCTGACCCCGCTACATTTACAAAGCTGTTGCTGCCCCTTTCACAATAAATAATTGCCTGGATGCATTGTAAGCTGTCAAGATTAAAATAGCCACGGTAGTACTTTTTGTAAAGAGGAAATTCCGCATAAGACTCAATTGAGAAGCAATCCTGAGAAGTAGAATCCACGAGGGTTGATTGATAAAGATCAGCCTGCAGGGCATAACTGGTAGTACAGCCACTGCTTGCAAAAACGTAGTAATCTATTGTCCCGGAATCATTACAAACTCCTGCATCTTCCATCAGGATCTCAATATTCACCACATAATCGCGCTGGTTTGGGGAGTAAGAGGTATCCTCCGCTACATTCACTTTTATCCAGTAGTGGTCACATTGGGCTGCAGCAAGACTCACCGAGCATAGAAGGCAAAGGATTGAAATGAACTTCATTTTGCCGAAGATAATTCACACTGTTCCCCTGACAACAGAATCCTATTAACGAGGATTTCTTATCCATTCACCTATTGGTGGCAATGAGTGCAGGAAAAATGTTGGGCGGGAAACCAGCCGGAGGTGGTATAATCAGCAACCATCAAAAAAGCTCCATAGGCCAGTGTTACACCCCAGGTAAGCGGATGAGACATCGGGTCCATGAAACGATCTGCTATTTCAGATAATAGATATAAAGGATTAGTCACTACATCCCAGGAGTTGAACCGCATATAGCGGCCGAGATAAATGCCAAAACCACACATAAACACCAGTATCACCCGCAAAAAAATCAGGAGCCTGGGCGACAGCCGTTCTGAAAAATTTGAACTAAGATTCTTGAGGGTCAGAATAAAAAGTCCCAGGCCAGTAAAAGCGTAAGAAGCAATGAGCAGCGTATCAAACCAGATGAAAGCCGTGGGCTGGTAGCGCAAATGAAACAGATCAGTAAGCAGATAGGGCGCGTTGGGCAGAAATCCAATACAAACGGCAACGGCCAAAAGATTTTGAGGCCTTAGGGAATTCTTTTCTACCACCCACTTACTTAGAATGTAAGGTATCAGAGCCAGCACAAGATTCCACACCAGAAAAACAAAAGTTATATTCTGGAGAATTAGAAGACGCAGGGTGCTGAGAAAAATGCAAAAAGCCACAGAAAGTAGAATTGGATTGTAGCGTTGAGTGAAAAAGCCATTCATGTAAATTGGTTTTATTGCAGAAACGCATTACCCAAAAACTTCATATTGAAACTACTGTACTTTAGGAGAACTTTGGCTTTGAACCAGAAAGTTCTCTTAACAGGGCACATATCTAACCTTAAAGCTGAGTATTTTTATGAGTTAGCTGACTTAAACTATACCTTCCCTCTTCCGTTTTATGTGAGATGATGCAAAAAACTCGAACAACCTTAAATCCGGTACACCTGGAGATGTTGGAATACTACCGGCAGGTGCGGTCGTATACCGAAAAGCTGATGGAGCCCCTTTCCACCGAAGACCACCTAGCACAGCCCGGTGTGGATCAAAGCCCACCAAAGTGGCATTTGGGGCACACCACCTGGTTTTTTGAAACTATGGTTCTCAAGACGTATTTAGCCGGTTATAAAGAATACAACCCAAGGTTTGCCTATTATTTTAACTCCTATTATGAAGCATTAGGTAGCAGGGTGCAACGCGACCACCGCGGAACACTTACCCGACCTCCCCTGGAGCAGGTGTACCAGTATCGAAAGTATGTGGATGATCATATTGAAAAGTACCTTGAGACTGACCCTGACCCCAAGGCTGTTGTCCTTCTGAACATGGGTCTCAACCATGAGCAGCAGCACCAGGAACTTTTTCTTACAGACTTTAAATACATTTTAGGTGTGCAGCCTTTTCACCCGGTTTACTCCGGACATTTTCGGGAAGAGCAGGATACCCTGCGGGAAAACAAGTGGCTGGAGATGGAAGAAGGAATTTACGAGATCGGTTACAAGGGCAATGGTTTTTGTTATGACAATGAAACAGGTTTACACAAAGTTTACCTGCAGCCCTATGCCATTTTTTCGGATCTGGTCACCAACGGTGAGTGGCTCCAATTTATGGAAGATGGCGGCTATGAGAACCACAGATACTGGCATTCTGAAGGGTGGGCCTGGGTTAATGAAAATGGTATAAAGGCTCCGGAATATTGGGAGAAGCAGGATAACAGGTGGCACCGTTTTACGCTGAGCGGATTGGATGCGGTAAAACCGAATGCCGCTGTGGCACACATATCATACTACGAGGCTTCTGCTTTTGCAGAATGGAAGGGGCTGCGACTACCTACCGAGCAGGAGTGGGAAGCTGCAGCTGACAGGTTTAACTGGGGCGAGCGCTGGGAATGGACTAACTCGGCCTACCTCCCGTACCCAGGCTATAAAAAATGGGAAGGAATGGCAAGTGAGTACAACGGCAAATTCATGGTAAACCAGATGGTATTGCGAGGCGCTTCAGTGGCAACTTCTCCCGGCCATAGCCGTAAGACCTACCGCAACTTTTTTCACCCACACTTGCGCTGGCAATTTACAGGGTTGCGCCTGGCCCGATAAACCGATGGAAACACTTCTACCCCCGAACACATTGAAACAGAAAATGACGGAGCAATTTGCCAAAGATGTGGATACCGGCCTTAGCGCTGAACCCAAATACCTTTCCTCACGCTATTTCTATGATGCCAAGGGTGACGAGCTCTTTGAGCAAATCATGGAAATGCCGGAGTATTATCTCACAAAATGTGAGTATGAAATTTTTCAACAGCAAAAGGAGCAGATACTGGAGGCTATAGACCCGGGCAGCAAATTCAACCTTGTGGAATTGGGAGCAGGTAATGGGTATAAAACAAAGCTTCTTTTGAAGCATTTTGTGAAGCAGGAGATCAATTTTGCTTACTACCCTGTCGATATTTCAGGGAATGTCCTGGACACCCTCAAAAAAAATCTGACCATCGAAATTCCGGCCCTAAAGGTTAACACGCTCCATCACGAGTATTTTGCCGCTCTAGAACATCTTAACAAGCTGAATGATAGCCCTAAGGTGATATTGTTTTTGGGAAGTAACATCGGAAACTTCACTCCTGAGCGGGCTAATTCCTTTTTCCGCAGGCTGAGAGAAGTGATGAAGCAAGGCGATCTACTGTTGATGGGTATTGACCTGAAGAAGGATCCCCGCACCATTCTGAAGGCTTATAATGATGATGCCGGTATTACCAGGGCTTTTAACCTTAACCTGCTCGAGCGGATTAACCGGGAGCTGGGCGGAAACTTTGTTGTTGACAATTTCGACCATTATCCAAATTATGACCCCTTTACAGGCGAGGCGCGTAGCTACATTATGAGTACTGTGGAACACGAGGTACATATTTCTGCACTCGACAAAACTTTTCACTTCGATCATTCCGAGCCCATTCACACTGAAGTTTCGCGGAAGTATAGCCTGAAGGATATTAATGAACTGGCCCAACGGACAGGCTTTGTGGTAAGGCAGTATTTTACGGATAGCAGGGAATATTTTGTTGATGTGCTTATGGGGTAAATTAGTAATGTGCTAATGGGGGAATGTGCTAATTAGCTAATGTGGAAATGTGCTAATGGGAATATTCAGATTTGTATGTTTGCACAACGATGTGAATTCAGCTGTTCAAAGCCCAAATTTTC
>CAZNMG010000135.1:0-2538 GCA_964574075.1 uncultured Owenweeksia sp. | reverse complement strand
TAGCATTGACCCTTCTTCCCGCAGGATCTCTTCTACTATGCCTCCTTCCACCGCATCCAGGTAAGTGAGGTAAGTCGGTTCCACCCTTCCGCGTACATTGATATAATCCTGGAAAGGGGCGTCTACAGCTTCCGAAATAACCAGCCTTTCCCGATCCACCCGGTAGGCTGATGCGCTGTCAATCATCAAGGCCATAGCGACTATCACCACCACGGCCATCCCGATCAGGACAAGGCCCCAATGTTTTTTTGGGATAAAGCGCTTGTTGTCAATCTTTCGATCCATGGGCAACTTCTACCCAAGGCTGGTGCCAGTTTTGTAAAGTATTGATTGATAAGTAGAAGTGTTTCATAGGAAAGGATAAGAGTCAAAAAATTTGACACTACACTGTCTAATTATTTTACACTTTTAAACCAGCGGTGCTCTTTACTTACTTTTGATCTGTGGAACCTTCGGTTGGATTCAGAATGTTTGGGTCCACCTCCGTCACACTCAGGCGTGACACCTCCCAGCCTACCGGCAGGCAGGCGCTAGCGGAGGATAGGCAGCCGCTATCTTTAAGCTATATGGAGAGCTAAGGCCTTGCGCCACTGGGGTGCTATAGGATTTTGGGAATAAACCATGGGCCGGCCATGTCCCCCGCTGGCGGGGGTGCCGAGGGACGAGGCGGGGGTGGACAGTGTTTAAATAAGAATTAATGAAATCGGGTAAAATTCTCATAGTTGACGACAACAAAAGCGCCCTCAGCGCCCTCAACCTGCTGTTACAGTACGAGTTTGAGGAAGTTGTTTGTCTTTCCAACCCCAACCTGATTAAAGCCGAACTTGAAAAAAAGGACTTCGACATCGCTCTGCTGGACATGAACTTTTCGGCCGGGCTCAACACCGGAAACGAAGGCCTGTACTGGCTCAGTGAAATGAAAAAGTATAGCCCGGGCCTGGAGGTGGTGATGATCACCGCTTACGGGGATGTGGAATTGGCGGTGAAAGCCCTCAAGCTTGGTGCGGTCGATTTCGTCCTGAAACCCTGGGACAATCAAAAGCTGGTGACCACCCTCAAAGCTGCCCTGAAACTACGACAGTCGCATCAAAAATTGAAAGCCCTGCAGGCGCGGGAAACTTTTCTCAAAGGCGAATTGCAAAAAGGACAGGAGCTTATTGCCGGTTCTAAGGTGATGCAAAAAGTGCTGAAGATGGTGGAGAAAGTAGCCGCCACCAATGCCAATATCTTGATCAGCGGAGAGAATGGTACCGGCAAGGAAGTTATCGCCCGGCAAATTCACCGCCTTTCCAGGCGGAGCAACGAACTACTGTTGAGCGTGGACATGGGGGCTATACCTGAAACCTTATTTGAAAGCGAACTATTTGGTTACACCAAAGGCGCCTTTACCGATGCGAAGGAAGACAAAGCAGGAAAGTTCCAGTTGGCGGATAAAGGCACTTTATTTCTGGATGAGATCGGGAATGTGCCGATGCAGCTGCAATCCAAATTACTTGTGGCGCTGGAAAGCCGGACGGTTTTTCCGCTGGGCTCAGTTAAGCCTGTTACAGTGGACATCCGATTGGTGGCTGCTACCAATGCCAACCTCGAGAAAATGGTGGAAGAAGGGCATTTTCGGCAGGACCTGCTGTACCGCCTCAACACCATCACCATTGAGCTGCCGCCTTTGCGCGAAAGGGAAGAGGACATTGAGTTGCTGGCCGGACATTTTCTGAGAAGCTTCTGCGAGAAGTACCACAAACCCGGGATCCGGCTGGGTAGCCAGGCCATAAAAAAGCTCAGCAATTACCACTGGCCGGGCAATGTGCGCGAATTGCAGCACACCATGGAAAAAGCGGTTATCCTTACGGACTCGGAAGTTTTGATGCCCTCCGATTTTGACCTGAAAGCCGTAAACCACAGCAGCGGTAAAGACCTGCCTTCACTTTCCACAATGGAAAAGGATCTGATCATCAATGCCCTGGATCGCTATGAGGGCAACCTTTCGGTGATTGCCGAAAAGCTGGGCATTACCCGTCAAACCCTTTACAATAAGATGAAGCGCTATGAACTCTGATTATACCAACAGGGGAGCGGTGGTTCGGCTGCTGCTCTTTGCGCTGCTGATCGGGGCGGGCTGCTATGCAATTTTCTCGGAAGCCTGGGATTATGCCGTTCCCGCTTTTGTATTGGCCATTATTGTAGGCTGGAACCTGGTCCACTTCGTCAACAGTGTGCATCGCAGGTTGCATTTCTTTTTTGAGGCTATCAAAAATGAGGATGGTAGTCTGCACTTTCCGCAAGGCAAGGGCAGCAAACACCTGAAAGGTCTGCACAAAAACATGAACCGCATCAACCAACTGATCACCGATATAAAAATGCGGCAGGCGCACAGTGAACGCTTTTTTATGGAGTTTATGAAGCGCTCCGCCAGCGGATTAATAGTCGTGGACCCCGATGGTTTTGTAGAAATTGTGAATAATGCCGCCCTGAAACTCATTGGCCTCAATAACCTGACTCATCTGAACCGTTTGCAACAGCACAACCCAGCGTTGTATG
>CAZNMG010000134.1:0-5427 GCA_964574075.1 uncultured Owenweeksia sp. | reverse complement strand
CAAGCGTTTGATCAAAGCGGTGTTTTTGTGAAATTGATAACAATAACAAGATCTTGCAGAATACTGTTTAGGCCTTTCATACCCACAGATGCAAAGATGAGGTATTAAGAAATAAACCCCTTAAGAAGTTCGTGAGGCCGATGAATCATTAATGCTGCATAGTTGAACCCCATGCATCATTGTACGTTAAAATTTTGACCATTAAGCTCATCATAAATGAAAAATACCGGCTGCGTATTACTATTCACAGTATTGCTTACTTGCCTGATCTCCCTTGCATGCAGCCGGAGCTCTATGGGGATTTTTCAGAAAAAAACGCCCTGGGAACAATACAAGATAATGCTCGATGAATCCGACCTGGATAAAACTCGGGCGGGTCGCGCATGGACGCTGGAAGGGACTAGAATCCTGAAGGAGGCGCCTGTTGTGGAGGTTCCTTTCCGAGTGAAGGGATTTTTTTTGGAGAAGGATATCTCAGCACTTGCCTGGAGGTTTGAGGGAAAGAAGGGAGGCACTATAAAGTTTATCCTCAAGTGGAATCCTGTGGATAGCAGCAGATTGTTTGTTGATGTTTTTCAGATGAGCCCGCAGTCCGAACACGTAACCTCATTTGACCCTGGGAAAGAGGAAGTTCTTTTCGAAGTGGAAGAATCGGGAACCTATCTCATCCGGTTGCAGCCGGAATTAATGGGGGAAGGGAATTTTGAAATAGCGGCTCAGGGAAGTCCCACCTATTCCGTATTTCCTGTAATTGGAAAGGGGAGCGGATCTGTGCAGAGCTTCTGGGGGGCATCAAGGGGAGGGGGGACCCGCAGGCATGAAGGCATAGATATATTTGCTGCCCGGGGAACACCGGTAGTGGCACCAGTGGGTGGTACAGTTACTTCTGTCCGTAACCGCGGCCTGGGTGGAAAGCAGGTTTGGTTAAGGGATGCACAACGGGGCTTCAGCCTGTATTTTGCGCATCTTGATAGCCAGGCGGTGAGTTTTGGTGCTGTGGTAAAGCCCGGAGACACACTGGGGTTTGTGGGTAATACCGGCAATGCAAAATTTACGCCTCCCCATCTGCATTTCGGCATTTATCACGGGGGCGCTTTCGATCCATACCCGGTGGTTAGTGACCGGCACAGCCCACCGGCTGAGGTTGTGTTGGAGGTTTCGCAGGCGGTGCTGAAAACGCCCGCTGCAAAAGCAAATTTCCGGCAGGGGCCCGGCACGGAATATCCGGTACTTACCACTCTGGAAACAAATGATGTAGTATACGTGCAAGCTGCAACTGCTGACTGGTACCAGGTAAAAACCCCGGACGATATCAGGGGCTTCGTGCATCATTCGCTACTTGGAATTCCCTCACCTGCCACCATTGGTGATACCCTTGCCTGGGTAAAGGTAGATCCCTTCAATCACGGTACAGATTCGCTTCAGCTACCACTTACCAACTTCAAGAAACTGGGATCCTATCGCAATTACGCTGTACTTGGCGATAATGCCGGAAATATTTACTACCGTAAACTGAATTTAAGATGAAAAAATGTTTGTTAGTGCTTCTCTATTGCCTTTGTGGCGGTGGAATTTTTGCGCAGGATAGGTTCCAATCCGGCATAAGGCTGGGGGCAGGTGTATCACGGCTGGATGGCGTTGAAAATGCAAATAATGTCCTTTTTCTCACACTCGGGGCCACTTCCACTTACCAGATCACGCCCCGCATTGATCTCAATGCCGAGGGTTTACTTGCCTTTGAAGGGTCGGAATATCACGGTGTGCAGGAGGTGAATAATACCCTCGGCTTCCCATTTCAAGAGCCTTATGAAGGGGATTTGAGGGTCGTCAGTTTTCAAATTCCCCTTTACCCCGCGATAGGCTTTGGTAGCGGAAACCTCCGCTTCAGGGCTTATGCCGGGCCATCGCTAAACATCAACCTCTATGGTTATGAGAGCCGCGATTATGAAGACGAAGCAATTGAGGATACAGAAAAGGAAGAGGTGGAAAGGATCGATCCCTTTAGCGTGGCTGTTCTCGCAGGAGCGGGGTTGAAAATCAGGGCAAGCGAGTCAAAGGTCTTTCTGGTGGATCTGCGTGTGGCACAGGGATTGTCAGTACTTTACAGCACTGCATTCAATGTAAATCCGGCCGAGGGAAGGCTTCAGTATATTGTTCTGAGCGCAGGTTACCTGTTTTGACGACCTTGCAATTTTGCTAAAAAAGCAGAAAAGAAAAAAAGATGAGGACGATGGGAAGGAAAAGAATGCCAAGGATCACCATGTACACATCGCTGGTTTTGTAGCTGATCATTTTTTGCGCAAGCTTGGGATTTACCTTTTCCAGGGTAATCAGGGTGAGCCAGTATCCCACGAAACTGGTTAGAAAAAGGAGCATGCCGAAACCCATCAGGAAAATGAACAGGAAAATGAAAAAGCCCAAAGTCTTTACAAACATTCTTCTTTGATTTGAGGCTGCTAATTTAAATCAAAATAATTTTTTTGCCGTGCCCTGACGAAAAATCTGCTCCAATTTAGAATCCCTCTGTTAAAGGCGGTTGTTCCCCTTCTTCTCTCCGGATTATATTTTTGGTGGAAAAAGTTGAGCAATCCACCCTGCACGGATACTTTTGCGGGTACAATGGCATTGATGCTTTAAGCGAGCTCAACACGATACCTGCACAATTTAAGCCGGGGTCATTGCCAGCAAACATTAAGGAATAAAGTTTCAAAATAAACGAATGATGGATTACCGTACAGAGAAAGACACCATGGGTGAGGTGAAGGTACCTGCCGATAAATACTGGGGAGCTCAAACGGAGCGCAGTCGTAATAATTTTAAAATTGGCCCCGAAGCCAGCATGCCACTTGAGGTCATTTATGGCTTTGCCTACCTCAAAAAAGCAGCAGCCCACGCCAATCACGACCTTGGTGTATTGCCACAGGAAAAGCGGGACCTCATCTCCCGGGTGTGTGATGAGATCCTCGAAGGTAAACACGATGATCAGTTTCCGCTGGTGATCTGGCAAACAGGCTCAGGCACCCAAAGCAATATGAACACCAATGAAGTTATAGCCAACCGGGCACATGTCATCAACGGCAACAAGCTTGGTGAAGGCGAGCGCCTTATTCATCCTAATGATGATGTGAATAAGAGCCAGAGCTCCAATGATACCTACCCCACAGGAATGCACATCGCCATTTACAAGATGATTGTGGAAACCACCATCCCGGGTGTAGAGCAGTTGAGAAATACCCTTCGTGAAAAGTCGGAAGCTTATATGGACGTGGTGAAGATTGGCCGTACCCATCTGATGGATGCCACCCCGCTTACACTCGGCCAGGAGTTTAGCGCTTATGTCTCCCAACTCGATCATGGTTTAAAGGCACTTCATAACACACTCGACCATCTTTCTGAGGTTGCCCTCGGAGGTACTGCAGTAGGCACGGGCATTAATACCCCGGATGGTTATGCTCCTCTGGTTGCGGAAAAAATTGCGGAATTCACCGGTCTTCCTTTTAAGAGTGCCGACAATAAATTTGAAGCGCTTGCGGCACATGATGCTCTCGTTGAAACCCACGGAGCGCTGAAACAGCTGGCCGTATCACTGATGAAAATTGCCAACGACATACGGTTGCTGGCTTCGGGCCCCCGTAGTGGAATTGGTGAGATCATTATTCCTTCCAATGAGCCCGGCTCATCCATAATGCCCGGAAAGGTAAACCCGACCCAATGCGAAGCCCTTACCATGGTTTGCGCCCAGGTGATGGGAAATGATACCACTGTTTCTGTGGCCGGGAGCCACGGGCACTTTCAGCTTAACGTGTTTAAGCCGGTAATGGCGAATGCCTTGTTGCAATCGGCCCGGTTGATTGGTGATGCCTGCATTAGCTTTGATGAAAACTGTGCTGTGGGAATTGAACCCAACCGCGATTTTATAAAAAGGCACCTCGATAATTCACTGATGCTGGTGACGGCACTCAACACCAAAATTGGTTATGAGAAAGCAGCAAAGATTGCCAAAACTGCTCATGACAACGGAACTACCCTGAAGGAGGAAGCGGTTAATTTGGGATATCTAACTGCTGAGGAATTTGATCAGTGGGTAAGGCCTGAGGATATGGTGGGTGATTTGAAGTAAGGAGATGTTGACTAAAGGATTAGTTCAGGTCGCGAGTCTAAATTGTTGAGGTCTATTAAAACCGTTCAAAATGCGTCTAGGATTACCTTTTATCTTGACACTTCTTTCCTTTTCAGTATTTGGACAAGAAGTCGCATACCGTCATGACAGTTTGTTTCTTAACAACTATTTTGTGGATGCCGCAACTAGCAAGAGGGTTTTGGATAGCCTTCTTCAATCAACAGGAAAAACAAAGCGGTCAAAAGACAAATTCAGAAAAAATCCTATAACAGGTAAGAAAGTCAGGCAGACCACACTTTTCTATTATGACGAAGGACTCTTCTTTCGCAAGTATGACCATGACTCGACTAAAATGTCAATCGGAATCAAACTTTATCGAGAAGTTGATAAAAGTAAAGAGAGAAGAACGGAATTAAAGAAACCTTTTAAAGGCAAACTTTATATAGCTGGAAATTATATAAATGACAAAAGGCAAATTGAACAATTAAGAAATTTAGAAAATTGCTCTGTAGTAATAAAACGATTAACCTTTAGAGAAACTTCAGCTATACTTGGAGGTGATCTTGTTTATATGGATAATCTAATAAGACTTTCATTTGACAATACAACTGAGGAATTGACTGCCGTATTCATTCATTACAACTTTAAGGACAAATAACCAGTGCTACCCACACAGATTAAATTTAAGTCAGCTTTAATTCAACTCCGGGAGGGCCTGACAACACTGCGGACAAATTTGTCTGCGTTTGCTCAAAACCGTTAAAATGAAAAATAAAACACAACTCCTTTCTGCACTCTTAGCTGTGTTGGCTATAATAGCCGGATGCACTTCACATCCTGAAGCCGATCTGATCCTTTACAATGGGAAGATCCAAACCATGGATTCCGCAATGACTGTTGTGGAAGCGCTTGCGGTAAAGGACGGGAAGATCATTGCTACCGGTACCCTCGATAGTATCCGCAGAACCTTTCGCGCACCTCGCAATATCGATCTGGAGGGGAAATTTGTGTATCCCGGATTTAACGATGCGCATGCCCACTTTTTTGGTTATGCCAAAAACCTACGGTCTGTTAACCTGGTCGGCACAGCCTCATTTATTGATGTTCTTGGACGGGTACAGGCTTTCAGCGAAAAACACCGTTCAGCTTTTATCATAGGAAGAGGTTGGGACCAGAATGATTGGGCCGATCAGCAATTTCCCACAAAGGAGGAACTGGATAAGCTGTATCCTGAAATCCCGGTTTATCTCACCCGCATCGATGGACATGCCGCCCTTGCCAATCAGGCTGCCCTTGACTATGCCCAT
>CAZNMG010000133.1:0-11001 GCA_964574075.1 uncultured Owenweeksia sp. | reverse complement strand
AGCCAGGGCGGCAGCCGACATGGGCGCTGATATCATTAATGATATTTCAGGGGGAACCCTTGATGAGAAAATGCCGCGAATGATGGGTCAGCTCCGTCTCCCCTACATTCTCATGCACATTAAGGGAACCCCGCAAAACATGCAGAAAAACCCACAATATGTAGATGTTTTCAAGGAGGTGGCCACGTACTTTGCCCGCCAGCTGGAGATCTTTCAGGCTGAGGGAGTAAATGATATTATCCTCGACCCGGGGTTTGGATTTGCAAAAACCTTAGAGCACAATTATGAGTTGCTTCAAAAACTTTCACTCTTCAGGATGTTTGAAAGGCCTCTGCTCGCTGGCGCAAGCCGCAAATCGATGGTAAACCAATTGCTTGAAATAAGTTCTAAAGACGCCTTAAACGGAACCACGGTGGTGAATACCATTGCCTTACAAAACGGGGCCGACATCCTTAGGGTACACGATGTGCGTGAGGCCGTGGAAGCTGTGAAAATCGTTACTTTCACCCAAAATTTTACTTGATGTCGTTTATTGACTTCAGTATTCTTGATGCTATTGATATTCTCCTGGTGGCATTTCTTCTTTATCAGCTATACCGGCTTATAAGAGGTACGGTAGCCATCAATATTTTTTTGGGAGTAGCTGCCATTTACCTCATCTGGAAACTGGTGGAAGCCCTTCAGATGGAGCTTCTGACCGAGATCCTCGGTAACTTTATGGGAGTTGGTGTCATCGCCCTGGTGATTGTTTTTCAGCAGGAGATTAGGAAATTCCTGTTGCTCCTTGGCTCCACAAGCTTTAGTCGGAGAAGGCGCTTTTTAAAACAGCTTAAGTGGCTTCGCGATGACGAGAAAGACATTGAATACGGAGAGCTGACCACGGCCTGCCGGAATATGGCATCTCATAAAACCGGTGCAATTATCGTGATCGAAAAAAAGAGCGGACTGGGGTCCTACACCGATACCGGCACCTACATCCAGGGCCGCCCAAGCAGCCGCCTGCTGGAAAGTATCTTCAATAAACACTCTCCGCTGCATGACGGGGCTGTAATAATAAACAACGACAAACTCGTTGCTGCAGGATGCATCCTTCCCATCACCGAAAAAACCTCATTGCCCAGGCGCTTTGGGTTGCGGCATCGTGCCGCCATTGGCATTGCCGAGAAAACTGATGCTATAGCCATAGTGGTTTCCGAAGAGACCGGTGACATTTCCATAGCCTATGGCGAGGAATTCGAAACCAAACTGACCGCCAACAAGCTGGAAGAAAAAATTAAGGAATACCTTAAAGATTAGAAGCGCTGAGGCTTATCGATGTGATGGATTCCAACTCCACCCCCTCGTAGTAGTAATTGAGAATTTCGCGGTAGCTGTAGCCCCTGCGGGCCATTTCGATAGCACCATCCTGAGACAGGCCTACACCATGGCCGTAGCCGTTCCCTTTTAATTTAACAGTACTGCCTCCATTATCCTCCACATCAAAAAATGTGGAGCGTAAGCCAAACTGGTTGCGCACCTTGGTAAGCTTAAGGGTTTTTCCTTTAAAGGTAAAGTATGCCTCTCGCTGATCCTGATCGAAATTGAGCAGTGCCTTTTGTAAAAAGATGTCATTGGGCACCCCAAGGGAGCGCGCAAAAAAACCGTAAAACTCATTTTTAGACAGTTCCTTTTCCCATGAATAGCTGCCCACACCCACGCTAAAACTATCGGGCCGGGCCTTGAGGTATTCCACAGGCCGGAGCCATACATCCTCGGCATTGGTGCAGTACCCCCCGCTATTTGCGTGAAAAACCCCTAATATCGGTTCGCATCTGTAGGTCACCAGAATCGTATCGCGGGTGGCTTCAACAGCTTCAATAATTGCCTTCGAATGAGCGTGTCGTGCTTTTGAAAAATATACCTGAGAGGTTACATCATCTTTCAGGTTGTAGCCTTCATTGCTGTGTTTCTGGAGATTTTTGAGAGCAAATGTCCGCGCCAGTACTGCCTGGGCTTTAAAAAACTCGGGGCTGTGTTTATGTCCTCCTTCGCTCTCCACAACTCCGGCCACGTACTGCTCCATCTCCACAATATTCACCACCTGCAAATGGCCATCATAAATGCGCAGCCTGAGGTCGCCATGATAAACCCGCTCCTTACCGCCTGCCTGTATGCTGAATTCCTTGTAGGGGTCTTTACTTTTAATAAGGAGGGCCTTGTAGGTGCCGCGCGGAAAATCGCCCCTTGTAACCTTTACACCCGAGCCCGACTGCAGAAAATGGAGGTTCCGGTAATCTTCTTCATCATAAATACCAAGAATGGTATCCACTGGCCTGAGTTTGCTGTCAAGGGCGATGAGAAAATAATCGCCACTGTCAGGCGCCACAGTAGCCTGCGAAAGGTTGAGGGTGGAGAATAACCGGATTTTCAACTCCACACCAAAAAGGTTTTGGCTTAGCAAAAGGAGGAATAGAATGTTTCTCAATTTCATAAGCCTACTTCATCTGTAATTATTTCGGCTGCCTTTACTGAGGCACCTTTTCCACCCAGCAGCTTTCGTAGGTTTTTATACTCCTCAGTAAAATATTCCGGGTTATCAATACATTTTTGCAATTCCTGTTGCAAACGGTTTACATTCATTTCGGATTGGATCAATTCCTTGACCACTTCCTTACCGGCTATCAAATTTACGAGAGAAATATAATCCACTTTTACCAATTGCCGGGCAATAGAGTAGCTGAGCCAGTTTCCTTTGTAGCATACCACCTGGGGCACACCAAAAAGTGCGGTTTCTAGCGTGGCCGTGCCGGAGGTTACCAGGGCGGCATCCGTAACTTCCAGCAGGTCATAGGTGCGCCCGTTTACCAAAACTACATTTTGAAGGGAAGCTACTTCATGATAAAAACTTTCGTCCTGAGATGGAGCTACAGCCAGTGCTATCTGGTGGGTTTTAAATTTCCGGGCGGCTTTTAGCATCACAGGGAGCATTGTGGATATTTCCTGTTTGCGGCTTCCCGGTAATAAAGCGATTACCGGCTTTTCAGGATCAAGGCCGAGTTCGTTCTTTCTTTTGTTAGCTATAAAATCTTCCCGTCCTTCAATGGCATCAATCAACGGGTGGCCCACAAAGTCAACGGGCACTTTGAAGCGGGCATAAAATTCCTCTTCGAAAGGGAGAATGCACAACATGCGGTCAATGTCTCTTTTTAGTGTATGGACGCGGCTTTGTTTCCAGGCCCATATCTGCGGTGAGATGTAGTAGAGGGTGCGAATGCCCCGTGTTCGGGCCCATTTAGCAATCCGCATATTGAAGCCGGGGTAGTCTATAAAAATGAGCGCATCCGGCTCAAATTCCTCAATATCCTTTTTGCAGAAGCTGATATTTCTGAAGATGGTCTTCAGGTTTACCACTACCTCGGCAAAGCCCATGAAAGCCAGGTAGCGGTAATGCTTCACCAATGTACCTCCGGCAGCCTCCATTTGGTCGCCACCCCAGCAACGGATTTCCGCATCCGCATCAATTAGCAGAAGCTGCTTTATAAGATTGGAGCCATGCAGATCGCCACTTGCCTCACCGGCTATCAGGTAATACTTCAAATTCAGCTAATTACAATTATGTAAATCTAAAACACTGCCCACAGCCGTGGCGGCACCGGCATAAAAGATTATAACAGGAACCTGTAAATAAAAATCACGAGGAGGTAAACCACACTTATAAAAAGAAGGCCGCGGCTCATATCTTCCCTATCCATTTTCAGGAACAGGAAGAAAAGTCCGGCATTGATCAGCATTCCCATCGTCACGATCTGCACATTGATATGTTTCACGATATCCTCTTCGTATTTTTGGATGCCGAGCAATTCGGGCCGGGCCTCAAAGATGAGAAGCACTCCCAGAAGCGGCATGAGCAATCCAATTACCAAACCGAGCCACCACCCGCGTGATAGATTTTTGAGCATTCTTAATGATCAGATTTAAAGGTGTGATTAAACGAAAGCAAGGCGGATTTTATTGGTCAGATCCCCCAATTGGTCAGCTCCTTGATCAGGAAGTGGGCCGTAATGTCGCTGTTGACAGGTACCACTGAAATGTAATAATTGGCCAGTGCCCATTCATCGGTATCTTCGCCCTTATCATAGTTTACAAACTTCCCAGTGAGCCAATAGTAGTTTCGCCTGCGGGGATCCTTGCGGGTATCAAACTCCTCCTCCCAGTTGGCTTTAGCCTGGCGGCATACCTTTACACCCTTGTATTTCTTGCCTTCATACTTCGGGATGTTTACATTGAGACAGGTACCATGGGGCAAACCTTCACTCATTACTTTTTCAGCAATACTTTTAATATGCTGGTGGGCGGGTTTAAAATCTGCCTCCCAGCTGAAATCGTTCAATGAATAACCGATAGAAGGAATTCCCTCCAGAGAACCTTCAACAGCAGCCGACATGGTGCCGGAGTAGATTACATTGATGGAAGAATTACTGCCATGGTTGATACCTGACACCACCAGGTCCGGTTTCCTGTCGAGCACCACATTTACTGCCAGCTTGACGCAATCCACAGGGGTACCGCTTACGCTGTACTCCGTTTGAGGGCCATCGTCAATATTTATTTCATCACAGCGCAAAATACCGTCAATTGTGATGGCATGCCCCTTTCCACTCTGTGGGCCATCCGGTGCAACTACCACAACCTCACCAAGTTCATTCATTATTTTAATAAGGTATCGCAAGCCGGGGGCAGTTATCCCATCGTCATTGCACACCAGTATTAACGGTTTCCGCTTTGCCATTCTCTTAAAATTTGGGTAAAACTATTATTTAAAACCGGAAATGATGGGCACGCATTTTGTTAATTTGGCTACCAAATCTAAATTCAGAAAACGATGCTATTTATAATTCTTATAGGCTTTATGATAGTGGGTTTCATTGTGCAGGCCCGCCTCAAGAGCAAGTTTAAAAAATACAGCAAGATCCCCATTGCAGCAGGCCTTAGCGGTAAGGAGATTGCCGAAAAGATGCTTCATGATAATGGCATTTACGATGTAAAGGTGATCTCTACCCCAGGTCGCCTTACCGATCACTACAACCCGGCTAATAAAACGGTAAACCTCAGCGAGGGCGTTTTTAACGGGCGCTCCATTGCCGCGGCAGCCGTATCCGCCCACGAATGTGGACACGCAGTACAACATGCCACCGCTTACAGCTGGCTTCAATTGCGTTCAGCCCTGGTACCGGTGGTAAGTTTCAGCTCCAAGGCTATCAGTATCATATTTATGTTGATGCTTTTTGGAGCATTTGCGGTTAATATGTTTCCGATCGACACCGTGTTGTGGACCATGATCATTCTTCAGGGCGCCATTACCGTTTTTACAGTGATCACCTTACCGGTGGAGTACGATGCCAGTAACCGTGCACTCGCCTGGCTCGAGAATACCGGGATGACGGGCCGCACCGAACACGGCAAGGCAAAGGACGCACTGAACGCTGCCGCAAATACATACCTGGTAGCTGCCTTGGCTGCCGTAACCCAGCTGGCATACTATGTAATGCTGCTGATGGGCAGGGAGTAATACACAGACAGAGAGTTAATTACCTATAGAAAAGAGGCTGCTTTAATTTGGCAGCCTCTTTTCATTTCCACCCCCGCCCCATTCACTCCACTTAATTTACCAGCCATCCTCTTTCATTTTAGAGCGGCCCGGGGCTGATCTACTTTCGATTCAAAATTGAAAGAGATGTACAGCCGCCTTATTACCGGATTTATCCTTTTAGCAGCTCTTGGAGGAAATGCACAAACCACGATCTCCGGACAACTGGCAGATCCTGACGGTGAGGCGTTAACCGGAGCCAACATCTATATAAAAGACTCCTACGATGGTGCATCTTCCAATGCACAAGGTGAGTTCAATTTTACCACCAGCCTCAGCGGAACGCAATCCCTGGTAATCTCCATGATCGGCTTTGAAACTATTGAAGTACCCGTGGATTGCCAGGGGCAGCCTATTAACATTCAGAAAAAATTAAAGCCCGCCTTCAACAGTCTGCAGGCAGTAGAAATTTCGGCCGGGGCCATGGAAGCCAGCGATGAAAAACGATCAGTAGTTTTTAAACCTCTGGATGTGGTTACCACGGCCGGAGCCCTGGGTGATATTGTTGGAGCCCTCAACACCTTACCGGGAACCGCGGTGAATGGAGGAGATGGCCGCCTCTTTGTACGCGGAGGTGACGCCAGCGAAACCGCTATTTTCTTTGACGGCCTCACGGTCAATAATGCCTATGGAAGCCGAGTGGCCGGTATTCCCACCCGCACACGTTTCAGTCCCCAACTCTTTACAGGAACCTTTTTCAGCACGGGCGGGTACTCAGCCGAATATGGTTAGGCCCTGTCATCAGCGTTGGTTTTAAACACCCTTGATATGCCTGTGCGCGACCAGACGGATCTCAGTTTCATGACAGTAGGTGGAGCTGTAAGCCACACTGAAATTTTCGGGGAGAATGCGATAACCGGCAGCCTCTCCTACACCAACCTGGGGCCTTATCAGCAATTAGTCCCTCAAAACCTGAGCTGGGAAAAAGCACCCCAAAGTCTGAATGGGGAGGTACTCTACAGGCATCGCTTGAATAAACGGTCGCTGCTCAAGCTTTTCTATACGCATCAGCGCTCGCATTTGGAAGTGTATCAATCCACTCCTGAAATCAGAGAGCCGAAAACCCTGGTTGGTCTCACTAATAAATTTCACTACGCCAATGCCAGCTGGGAAAATGCCTTGAATGATAATTGGCTGCTCAATGCAGGCCTTTCCTATTCCCATAATGAAGATGATATTAATCCCGACAGCCTTTCGATAAGCCAAAGGGACAACCTGCTCCATGCCAAAGCAAAACTCACCTGGTTTGCCACCAATCGTTTGCAGCTGACCGGTGGGACCGAACATTTTCAGCAGAGCTTCGAAGAGACCCTGAATGGGCAACGCAGGAGTGTGCACTTACCACTCACAGCTGGTTTCAGCGAAGCCAGATACCATTTTACCAGCGACTTAGTACTTAAGGCCGGATTGCGCTACGAAAGGAATGGTAGCGCCCATTTAATGCCCCGGGTCTCAGCCGCCTATAAAGCCGGAGACGATCAGCAGTTTTCTATTGCGTATGGCGAATTCTGGCAACAGCAGGAGGTTTCGGACCTTGTAATAAGTGAGGATCTTAACAGTGCTTTCAGCCGCCATTATATTGTAAACTATCAATGGGCCAGTGAGGACATTACTTTCCGGGTTGAAGCTTTTCACAAGGACTATGAAAACCTTCTGCTGAATCCTTCAGACCTTGAAGCAACCACGGGGGGCGAAGGATACGCCCGAGGGTTTGATGTCTTCTTTCGCGACCGTAAAACCATTGAAAACACCGACTTCTGGATCACGTACTCTTTTATCGATAGTAAAAGGCAGTTTGGCAGCTTTACCGAAAAGGTACAACCGGGATTTGCTCCCAGGCACAATGCTTCAGTGGTCGGTAAGTACTGGATAGAAAAACTGAACTCCCAACCTGGCCTGACCTACAGCTTTAATGATGGCTATACCTATGACGACCCCAACCTCCCGGGCGAACAGGAATCGATTACCAAAGTATACAGTAGCCTGAGCCTTAACTGGAGCTATCTCCCAAAGCCGAATCTCATAATCCATTTTGCCGTGAACAATGTACTCGGCCGCGAAAACGTCTTTGGGTACCGCTATTCAACCCAGCCAGATGATGCCGGTCAATATTCCTCCCTACCCATCAGCCAGCCTGCCGACCGCTTTTTCTTCATTGGAGTATTCCTCACCCTCAGTGAAGACCGGAAAGCCAATCAATTAAATAATCTCTAATACCAATAAACATGAAAAAGTTAATTATCAATTTCAGCTTCCTGATCCTCGCAATCAGCTCCTGCCTGCCTGCAAAAGCGGCAAATGATGCCTACATCCAGGCCATGCAAAAGGCCCTCGCCAGTTATGATGAAGTGGAAAGTCTCGAGGATTATCAGAATGTAGCCAACACCTTTGAGCGCATCGCCCGGATGGAAAGCGAGGAGTGGCTACCTCCTTATTATACCGGCCTCACCTATGTTTACATGAGTTTTGAGGAAGGGCTCGATAACGATCAGCGCGATGACTATCTGGCTATAGCGCAAAAACACGCTGATAGAGCCGGAGATCTCTCGGAAGAAAATATCGAGATCGTAATCCTCCATGGATACATTAAGATGGCGAAGCTGAGTGTAAATCCGGCATTGCGCGGAATGGTCCTGAGCCCGCAGGCCCACTCTCTTTTTGAAAAAGCACGTAAAATGGATCCCAAAAATCCACGGGCCGCCATTATGCTGGCGCGAATGAAGTACGGCACCGCACAATTTTTTAATTCCTCTACAGATGAAAGTTGCCAGCTGGCCCGTGAAAGCATCAATCTCTTCGGAAAGGAGAAAGATCGGGGCATTGAACCTCACTGGGGGAAAGGACTTGCGGAGGGCTTGGTAAAGGCATGTGGCAAAGATTAAATTCCACGAAAAACAGTGCTCAGCAGAATCAGCTACGGAAACATCATGAACCATGATAAATTTAGCTTCCCGGATATTCCATAATTTCAGCGACTGAATGGTAGCAAAACAATCCACCCCTTTTGAACCCAGATACGTACTGCACTGGATTCTGATCAACATGGTCATCGGGTTCAGCATTCCGTTGGCTTACGACCCGGAGGCTTTTCTAAGCCCCACAGGCTGGGAGAGAATCTGGGATGATATACTCTACAGTTTTTTGATGTCAATGGGCATCAGCGGATCGGTGGGTTTGGTGGAGCGCTTTTTGTGCGACCGCTATTCGTGGTTGAATCAGCCGGCAAAGCGGCTGGTATTGGAGTTTCTGGGAGTTACGCTTCTCAGCTTTGTAGCTGTTTTTCTGATCAATTTCTTCTTCTTCTGGGCTTTTGGTGGTTTCGGTCGGTTTGGCACCTTCACCCTTGAAGAGATTCCGTGGATTGAGCTTGTCCGACACACCAGAGTTCCAATCCTCATCGGATACGGTATCACCACCTTTTTTGTGAGCCGCGGATTTTTACTGGAGTGGAAACAAGCTGCGGTGGATGCGGAGAAATTGCGATCTGAAAGTTACAAGGGCCAGGTTCGTTTTCTGCGCGAGCAGCTAAATCCCCATTTCCTTTTTAACTCACTGAACGTTCTTACCAATATGGTGTACGAGGATGCTGATAAGGCTGCGGACTACATCAGGCAGCTCAGCCGGTTTTATCGCTATGTGCTGGAGGTACAGAATGAAGAGGTGGTCTCGCTTTCGCGGGAAATTGATTTTACCCAGCGTTTTTTCGAACTGCAGCGAAGTAGATTTGGCAATGCGCTGCAACTCCACATATCTCTCAACGGGCAGAAAGACCAGGTGATACCTCCCCTCGTAATGCAGTTGCTGGTAGAAAATGCGATAAAGCACAACAGCATTTCAGAGGAACAGCCCATGAAAATTGAGATCCTTCAGGAGGCGGATAAACTTGTGGTTCGCAACAATTGCAACCCGAAAAGCCAGGTGGAGAAAAGCACCGGCATTGGGCTGGCCAATATTAAGGAGCGCTATCGGATACTTTCTGACCAGGAAGTGGAAGTGGTTCATGACGACAAGATCTTTGAGGTGCGTTTACCACTGCTGGAACTCACTGAAAACCGAAGGCTATGAATGTGCTGATCATAGAGGATGAGAAACCAGCCGCGGAACAATTGATGCGGTTGTTGCGCAAGGAACTGCCTAATGCTTTCTTTCATGGACCGCTTCCAAGTGTAAAGGTTTCAAGGGAATGGTTGGATCAGAATCCGGCACCCGATCTGATATTTTTGGACATTCAATTGGCGGATGGCCCAAGCTTCGAGATTTTTAACGGACTCAAAATAACAGCGCCAATTATTTTCTGTACCGCCTATGACCAGTATGCGCTGAAAGCTTTTCAACTCAATAGTATCGATTACCTCCTTAAGCCTGTGGAGCCGGAAGAATTAAGGCGGGCTCTGGAGAAATTCAGTCATTGGAATGCTACTGATGATCACCAGAAATACGATGCTCAAATCCTGAAGCAACTTTTGGAATCCAGGGAAAATCACTACAAAACCCGCTTTGTGATCAAAGTAGGTGACAAGCTAAATGTGATAGAGGTTCCCGAAATCGACTTTTTTGTGAGTTCGGGAAAATATACTTTTCTGCAAACCAGCAGTGGCCGGCAGTATCCGGTTGAGCAGAGTCTCGACCGTCTGCAGGAAATCCTGGACCCCTCGCAATTCCATCGTATCAACCGGAGGTATATTATTCGCTTTCCCGCCATCGAGGAGGTCCGCTCCTACAGCACCAGCCGCCTGAAACTGCAACTGCGCAACTGTGATGATAACGATGTGATGGTGAGCCGCAACCGTACAAATGGGTTTAAGGAATGGCTGGATAGCTAAATCTCCCATTAGCTGGATTTTTTTCATTCTCCTCAAGTAGCCTGGGATTACTCCATTCTGGCTGGAAACCCTCCGCTCCAAAATGCCATTTTTAAGAAATTTTATAAACTAATTTTTTAGTTATAACTATTTTTTTAGTTATATTTGATCTGACGAAATCAAAAAACTAAAACATGAAGGTGAAGGATCTCACAAAGGCCGAAGAGGAAGTAATGCAGGTGCTTTGGGACCTGCAGAAAGCTTTTGTAAAAGAAATCATTGCTAAGATGCCTCCCGATAAAAAACGTGGGAAACCGGCCTATAATACGGTTTCCACCATTGTGCGGATCCTGCAGGACAAGGGCCTGGTTTCTCACGAAGCTGTGGGTAAATCGCACCGCTACTTTCCTTTGATCAGCAAAGAAGACTACAGCAAGCACAAAATGGAAAACCTCATGAGCGGCTACTTTGAAGGCTCATTAAGCAAGATGGTTTCCTTCTTTGTAGACCGGAAGAACATCGATAGCAAAGAACTGAACGAGATCCTGGAAATCATTAATAAAAAGAAAAGCT
>CAZNMG010000132.1:0-2700 GCA_964574075.1 uncultured Owenweeksia sp. | reverse complement strand
GAAGGGTGGAAGGGGCATTTCCAGGCTTCGTCTACCTGGCGGCCGCGGTACTGTGTGGCTTCGCGGTTTTCCCCAAAATCCCGCAGCATCGGGTTTACATTTCCCTGCAGTTCCTTGTCCCGCTCACGGATCATATCGCGGGTTTGCTCATAAGTGCCCATTTTCCGCAGTGCTTCGAACTGGTGATGAAGGTTAAAAACCAAAGCCGGCACCGGTGATTGCCGTGCCTTGCGGGAGCTATTGGGGTGCATGCCCACCACGTAAAAAGCCTTGCCCGCCGCACTAAAACTAAAATCGTGGCTTTCAGGATCGGAGTTCACCTCGGGATCCCAGGTTTCCGTGTCGGCTTTATGAAGATTTTGGAGTTCCTGCCAAAGGCGCTTTTCGAACTCCTCTTCGGTGAAATACTTCACTTCGGGGAAAACGGCTATAAAGGTGAAGAAGTCAGAGCCTTCAAAGTCGTAGTTATCCACGTATTTCTTCAGATTTTGAAAAAGCTCCCCGGAGTGATTTCCATCACCCAGTTTTCCAAAGCTCCGGATCTTAAAATTTTCATGCTGAAAAACGGATTGCGCCATCAGGCAGGGGTGGTTCCTGCCGAGGATGAAATCTTCAAACTGAGCCCTTATTATGCTCTCCTCCCGGGTATGTATAGATACTACCATGTTATTAATTAAGCCCGAACTGCGTGATTCGGTTCATAGGAGGAAGTGATTTGAGGGGGAATACGACTTTAAGCGATAGTACCGTAATGTTCAGGAGGGAGGGCCAGGTAAGTTTAGCTGGGATGGAGAAGTGAATGATATACTGCAAATTGTTAGGGATGGTGAGAATCAGACTTTCGAGAAAGTACATTTGATTAGGTGAGTTAAATATAAAATACCCGGCAAGCTAGGAGGAGATGCCGGCTTTGCGGCCGGTATGTTTCGAACCAGACCAAAGATGATGGCATACCAGACCATGGCCGGGGCATTAGACGTAGACTTCTTTTTGCCCATCCCAACCCCTCAGGGGAATGAGATGTCAATGAAACGCGTAGTTTATTTATGCAACTATATTTGCGGTTGGAAGTCCAATCTCCAGAACCTAAAAATCGGATATGCCCAAAAACCTACTCTCCATTCTGCTCTTATTATTTGTATTCATTACTCTATATGCCCAGGAAAGGAATGAACCCGTGTTCCTGGTGGAAACCGCTCCTGGCTGGTATAAAATTAAATCCGGCCATCAAATCACCACTTCCCGGTTTTTAGAAAATTCCGCATTCCACCTGGGGCTTTCTGCAAATGACCATTTAGCAGTGAGAAGGAAGGACAGCGATGCGATCGGGTTCACCCACACTCGTATCTACCAGCAGTACAAGGGCATAAAAGTATGGGGTGCCAAAATGGTGCTGCACGAAAAGGATAACAGGTTGATATCGCTCAATGGTGAGCTGATAAAGGGATTGGAGCTATCCACTGTTCCCTCCATTGATGGCAGAAGGGCCATTCAACTGGCAATTGCTTTTTCAGGTGCCAGGAAGTTTGCATGGGGAAACGATGAGAACCATGATTTTTATCCTAAGGCAGAGCTGGTGATTGCTCAAAAAGACTTTAATCAAAAACCAGGAGATTACCGGTTGGTTTACAGGGTAAACGTGTTTAGCATTGAGCCATTTGACTCTAAGGATTACTTTGTAGATGCTCATTCGGGCCAGGTTTTATTTGCCATAGACAGACTGCGCTATACCGATGTACCAGGGGTGGCGCACACCAAGTATGCCGGGGTACGGAATTTTATTACGGACTCTATGGGGCCCAATCACTATGAATTAAGGTCTACTACAACTTTGAATGAGGTTACTACTTTTAACATGAACCAGGGTTATGACTTTAACAACCCATTGCCTTTTACGGACAGTAACAATGTGTGGAGTAACTTCAACGCTGAGCAGGATGAGGCTGCCACCGATGTGCATTGGGGAAACCAGGTGACCATGAACTTTTTTTACAACAGGTATGGGGTGTATGTAAATAACGGTTTGCCACTGTACAACTATGTGCATGTAGGCCATAACATGGCTTTCGCGGGCATAGAGGGAAGTTCTATCTTTTACGGGGATGGGGATTCTGTATCATCTACTTCATGGACATCTTTGGATGTGGTGGCCCATGAACTAACCCATAGCCTCTTAAGTTATGCAGCGAATTTTTCCTATAAGTTTGAATCAGGAGCTTTGGAAGAATCCTTTGCTGACATTTTTGGATTGGCAGTGCAATTTGCGTACGACAGCCTGAACGCAGAATTTACCACCGGCAGTCAATTTTTTCTCAACAACCAGATACATCGTTCTTTTGAAAATCCAAAAGTGAAGCAGCATCCTGATACGTATAAGGGCCAGTATTGGTACACCGGAACCAATAACTATGATTGGCTGCACTCCAACAACGGGGTGCAAAATCACTGGTTCTACCTATTAGCTGTAGGCGATTCGGGCATCAATGACAACAACTACTCCTATGCTTTGCAGGGAATTGGCAGGAGGAAAGCAGAAAATATTGCTTTTAGAAACATGATGTACTACCTGACTTCTAATTCAGGATACCAGGATTCACGCCTGGGTTCCATTTTTGCGGCCGAGGATCTGTACGGCACATGCTCAGAGGAAATGCTGCAAACTGCCAAAGCCTGGAAGGCCGTTGGTGTGGGCGAAGAAAT
>CAZNMG010000131.1:0-17044 GCA_964574075.1 uncultured Owenweeksia sp. | reverse complement strand
GAGTTTACCTCCTCAGGGTTGATCTTTTAGATCACAGCTCTACAGAAAAAGTAGTAGTGCAGTGAGCTCCTTGAAAACTCTCAAAGGTTAAGTATGAGAGTTTTAATTTTAGTGTATCTTTTACACTAAGTAGATTTTTTAGTTACATTTGATAGGCATTACCTTAACACCTTAGCATGAAAAAAAATCTACCCGCTCTGGGATATTTGCTGTGCCTGCTTCTGCTCTCTTCGCACATTTCTGCCCAAATTATTAGTGGTAACATAAAAGATGAGGGAGGCCTTCCGCTGCCCGGAGCCTCAGTGGTGATTGAGGAGCAAGCTGGCGTAGGAACTACGGCTGATGCGAATGGGAATTACACCCTCACCAAATTTAAACCGGGAAATATCACGCTGGTCTTTTCATTTATCGGTTTTGAACCAAAGAAGGTACCCGTTGATATCGGAGCAGCGGGTAATCGGGAGGTTAACGTAATACTCGCAGAATCTTACAGCAATCTGGGAGAAGTGGTGGTGGTAGGATATGGCGTTCAGCGCAAGCGCGATGTTACGGGTTCAATTGTAAGCCTTAACAGCAAGGATATTACGGAAACACCCACACAGAGTTTTGAAACCTCCATGCAGGGAAAGGCCGCAGGGGTTCAGGTAATAACCGGTAGCGGACTTGCAGGATCGGCTTCTGTCATCCGGGTGCGTGGAGTTGCATCCATCAGCGCCTCTGGTGATCCGTTATACGTTGTAGATGGCATCCCCATTACACAGGATTATTTTCTGAAGGGCAGCACCGGGGCTATGAACAATAATCCCCTGGCCACCATAAATCCTAACGACATAGAAAGCATTGATATATTAAAAGATGCTGCTGCCACGGCTATTTACGGTTCAAGGGGTTCCAATGGGGTGATACTGATTACCACCAAAAGGGGTAAGAAAGGCGGGTTGAGATTTGGCTTCAACACGTCACTCGGAATTTCGGAACCCACCCGGAGGCCGGAGATGCTCAACTCACAGGAGTACCTTCAGCTTTACCGCGAGGCCTGGATCAATGATGGCAACACCGGCACGCCTGACCTGCCGGGCGCATGGACGTGGGAGGATGCCCAGCGGTATAATACCGACTGGGTGGACCAGACCATACGCACGGGGTTTAAGCAGAATTATGATTTTAGTGTACAGCAGGGAAAGGAGAAATTCAACTATTATGTAGGTCTTTCCTATAGCGATAATCAAAGTTATTTGGAAGGTAACAGCTATGAGCGACTTTCGGGAAGGATAAACGGGGACTACCGGTTTTCAGATAAGTTAACTATTGGCCTCGCAACCAGCCTTAGCCAGGGGGATAATAATCGAATTGATGCTGCCTGGAGCGGTGGCCTGGGAGCGGCTATGTCCACGGCACTTCCCTATTTTCCTGTGTACTGGGATGAGGAATTGTTACAGTCAAGAGGCGATACCGAGCATAAGCCGGGCGATTTCTATCTGGCGGATAATATCAACAACAACCCTGTTGCGGCACGGGAACTTAAAACCTGGCGCACCCGCGAGCTACGATCTATTTCTTCAGTGAATCTTACTTATGCACCCATGGAGAGACTGACATTCCTGATAAGTGGAGCTTATGACCGCATGGTGCTTCACGAGGACTTGTTTTATAGCAATGCATACCTGGTGGATGTAGACAACGACACCAACTCTGCCCTCACAGGAGGCAAGGCCCAAAGATATCCGCTTGTAGCTAATAATTACAACACCTTTGTTACAGGTACCTATGATTTTAAGCTCCGTACCGGTCATGATTTGAAACTTCTCTTGGGAGCTGAGTTTCAGGATAGAATCACCCACTCTTATTCTATAAAAACCGCAGGTGGAGGAGCCACTAATGAATTTTACAATGTTGAGGGTCCGGCTTATGAGATCGGTAAGGGTTCCCTGAGCGATTTTGATAGTGTAAGTACCAGTTACCGCGAGCGGTTTTTGAGCTATTTCGGTAGGATCAATTATGAGCTGAAGTCCAAATACCTGTTTCAGTTTGTGTTGCGGGCTGATGGCTCCTCCAAGTTTGGTCCTGATAACCGGTTTGGCTTCTTCCCTTCACTAGGAACAGGGTGGATACTTTCCGAGGAAGATTTTCTTAAGGACAACCGGATAATCAATTTCGCCAAACTTAAAGCCAGTTACGGCTATACGGGGAATGCCGGTTTGCCTCCTAATAACTACCGATCAATAGTTGTCATAGGGGCAGAAGGTTATAACGGCCAGGATATCCGCTATGTGACACATCTGCCAAATCCTGACCTGAGGTGGGAGACCTCCCGTGTGCTCGACCTGAGTCTTGAAATGGGATTTTTTCAGGACCGGATAACGGCTCAGATCGCCTACTACAATAAATACACAGATGGTATTTTTATAGGAGTAACGCTTCCGGGTTCTGATGGTTACGGTGGCAACCTTCACTATGACAATATTGCGAGCATAGAAAACAAAGGATTTGAGTTTCAGATAAAGACCCGGAACCTGACCGGCCAGTTGATCTGGAACACGGATTTTAATATCTCCTCAAACAGCAATGAAGTTGTTGACCTTGGCGGTTACGAGCCCGATGCCATATTTGGAGGTACCAATGACACCCGGGTGTTGGTGGGGCACCCGGTAGGGGCCAATTACCTTGTCCCTTTTTCGCATGTTGATAAAGAAACAGGACGGCCGGTCTATATTGACCGGGAAGGAAAAGAAACCTTTGAGTGGGATCCGGATGACAGGGTAATAGTAGGAAGCGTAATACCGGATGCGTTTGGGGGCATCAACAACTACTTCCGCTACAGGAACATCGACCTGAGTTTTCTTTGGGTCTTTTCTATAGGCGGTGATATTTATGATTCAAGCTCCAAGCGTCAGCTGGGAAGGGTTGATGAATGGAACAGAACCCCCGAAAGTTTTGACCGCTGGGAGGCACCCGGTGATGAAGCCACTTATGCAGCTCTCACTCTCGATGAAGCAAACCTGGGTTCGAACACTCCCTGGATCAATACCGATCTGTGGCTGCATGATGGCAGCTACCTGAGGTTGCGCAATGTAATACTCGGGTGGAACCTTCCTTCTGATTGGATGCAGAGAGCAAGGATCTCCAGTGCCCGCCTCACTTTTACTGGCATAAACCTGCTGACATTTACAGAGTACCCCGGCCTCGACCCGGAAGTTGCACGCGATTTTGACAACAATGCGGACCGCAACATGAGTCCAAATGTAACTTACCTCACTCCACCTCAGGAAAAGTCTTACCTGCTGGGTCTTAACATAACATTTTAAACAGCTATGAAAAGCTCAATCAAACTAATCCTCGCTTTTACTGTTTTTGCAGCCCTTTTTTCCTGCGAAAAGATTTTGGATCTGGAGCCGGTTGGAACCGGAATAGAGGAGTCAGAGGCTTTGCAAACCAAGTCTGATATGCAGGAATTTCTCAACTCCACCTATGATGTGATGGCCAGTGCCTACAGCGGACGTCTCCAGAACCTTGGCGAGTTGCTTTCCGATAATCTCGACAGGCCCTTCAATCACAACGACTTTACCGAGATATACAACCATGATGTGCTGATTTTTAACGGCACCGTGGCTCCCATTTATCAGGATCCATACATCGGGATCTTCAGGGCCAACAGGATAATGGAGTATCTGGATGAAAAGGATTTTGGATTTACCCAGGCTGAACTGGACAGGATGAAGGGAGAATGCCTCTTCCTACGGGCACTGGGCCATTTTGACCTGGTCAGGCTTTTTGCCCAACCATGGGGCTACACGGGCGATAACAGTCATCCTGGCATTATTTACGAAACCTCGAGTGAGATTACGCTGGTCCCCCGGCCTTCGGTAGCTGCTGTTTATGAAGGCATGATCAGCGATCTTCAGCAGGCGGTAAACCTCCTGCCACCCTCCAATAGCATTTATGCTACCAGTTATTCTGCACAGGGTCTTTTGGCCAAGATCTATTTTCAGCAGGGGCGGTATGCAGAAGCGGCCGGTATGGCTTCTGAAGTGATCAACAGCGGAGTCTTTGAGTTGGATCCTGCCATAAACCGGTTCCGTACGGACGTTTCAGTTGAAGCTGTCTTTACCACGGTGAGCACGAAGCTGCCTGACAACCGTGAGCTGAGCAAGTCCTATGGCTTTGCCGACAACTATGGCAAATCCAACAATGATAACCCTACGCTCCGGTTATCGCGGGAATTCTATGATACCTACGCGGCTGACACTACAGATCGCAGATTAGATTTAATAGAAGTGTTAAATCCGGGGGAGCTCAATGAAGTGATCATTTTGCGAAAGTATAGCGGGGATTATTTTAACATACCGGTTATTCACCTTACCGATTTGAAGCTTTTAAGGGCCGAAGCCCTTGCCGAAACCAATACTGATCTGGCCACAGCCTTACAGGATGTAAATGACATCAGGGAGAGGGCCTATGGCGGCACCCACAACAATCTTCCCTCAAATGCCAGTGCAGGTGAAATAATTGAGGCGGCCCGATATGAAAGAAGATTTGAGATGGTGGGAGAGGGCGATCGCATTCAGCAACTCAAGAGAAGAGGCGCCATAGAAGCTGAACCCACGAGTGTAAGAGGAGATATCTGGAACTGCAATGGTATGATCATACAGTTTCCGTCAACTCAAAGAACGGAAGTGTTTCCGCTAAACCCAACTGGCGGCTGCTAAAATAATACAGACAAAAAATGAAAAACTCGTTAGTAATACCATTGATAATATTAGGTGCAATGGCTTGCAGGTCTGATGCCTACAAGGAAATCGGACCTCAATACGACCTCACCACCGGGGTGGATGGTGATTGGAAGATCTCCAAGGTTATGATCGAAGACCTGACCTTACCTGTTCCTGAAGGACGGGATATAAGCGATTTCTTTCTTAATGATCCGATTCGGCTTCAGTTTGATGCCGGTGCCGGTACCTACCAGGTGGCGAACCCGGAGAGCCTCGGAAATCCATTTGGCAAGGGGGGAACGTTTGCTTTTGATGATCCGGAATTTCCCACGGCCATGACTCTTTATACCATTGATCAGGATACGGTTAACCTTATCCTTGAAAACATGGTCCGTGAAATTGATTCACGCATGGGAGTAAAGCTGGTAAAGAATGCCTGTGATGCAGACTACGCGAGCTATACCTACACCTTTAATCGCCAATGATCATGAAAAGAAAATATATATTCCTAGTTCTGGCAATAGGGTTCACAATCTTCGCCTCAGGGCAGGTTACCACTGAGCCGGCCGAAGATATCGATCCCACCCAACCCTTGAAGATTATAGTGGACATCAGCCAACTGGATGCTTCAAAGGATTACGTTCAAAACCTGCAGACGGCAGCGGCAGCCGGAGAAGATCTCTACTTCTGGACGTGGCTACCCTATGAATTTCCTGCAGGGCATCCAAAAGCTAATGGTACCGGAGCCACACCATGGAAAAGCAGTAATGAGCTGCTCAAAATGACCATGGAAGATGTGAATATTTACAGTTACACCCTTACTCCCACAGATTTTTACGAGGTGGATGCGGCTACGGTCTATGAAAACGACATACATTTTTTAGTAAAACCAAAAGATGGAGGGGGATTTGGCGATCCCGATTTTAAATCTGATGATCTCACCGTAGCCATTGATCCTCCCAAACTGGAGCGTGACCCTGCCTATGCCTTTCCTGAGGCAGGACAAATCGATGATGTCTATACGATCTACTATGAGAATGCCCGTGAAAGCAAGCCATCAATGAAAGACCTGAGTCCGGGGGAGGTATATCTTTTTGCCCAGGCCACTCTTTCTGATAGCTCTTTGGTGTTTATCGAGCCCAGCTTTTTCAGTGTAGGAAGTAATCCTCAACTGGAAATGGATTACATCGGGGATGATACCTTCCGAAAATTCATTTATCCGCGGGACTTCTTTACGGTGCCCCAGGGGCAGTCAGTTTCATCCATGAAGTTTGTGGTGATCCGGAAGGTATATGCCTCCAGTGCTGATCGTACAGATGGGGAAATCGAGATCACCATTGGTTGCCCTTAATAAGTAATGGTACAGCCTTAGCGTATCACCGTGCCGCTTTCTGCTTTGAGTTCCCTTGAAATAAAGGGTAAGGCACTTTCGAGGTCATCAAAGATCTGCTCCTGTGGTACCTTGGCGGGAACTATTCCTACCTTTTTCAGCATTTGACGGGTTTCATCGGTGAGATCCGTAAAGATCACCTTCACATCATTCTTTAGCAGTTCATTCACATCATCTTCGATGGAGTATAAGCCCGACTGATCAATAAACGGTACCCGCTTAAAGCGGAAAACAAAAATCTTAAGGGCCGGAAGTTCCTCGGTGATCTTTCCCAGTTGCGAATTGTAGCCAAAAAAGAGGGGGCCATCCAGGGATTTTACAAAAACCTTTTCCCTGAGTTCCGAAATTGGGATATTCTTCATCGCCTCTGATTTGGTGAGGTAGTGATCATAGAAATCCATACCATAGATTACAGTTCGGGCGTCCACGGTATCGCTCATTCTTTTCATAAAGAAGAGAGCGGCCAGCACCACGCCTATGCCTACAGCCTGTAACAGGTCTACAAACACAGTGAGCAACAACACTACGATCATGATGGCTGCATCCTGCCAGGGGATGTGGCGTATATGCCGAAGTCCTTTATAGTCTATAATTCCTATTCCCACAGTTATTAAGATACCCGCCAAAACGGAGAGTGGGATCTCTTCGGCCAGAAAACCGATTCCAACAAGGATAGCAAGCAGCAGGGCACCGGCTACCACTCCTGATATTTTGGATCGCCCGCCCGACTGAACGTTTACAACGGTACGCATTGTGGCACCAGCACCGGGTATACCCCCAATCATTGCCGCACCCATGTTTCCAAGGCCCTGTCCTATAAGTTCCTGGTTACTCTTGTGTTTTGTTTTGGTAATATTATCCGCCACTACGGAAGTAAGGAGCGAGTCAATAGCGCCCAGTGCAGCAAGGGTAATGGCCGGTACCAGCACGATGTTGAGGTTATCTAAGCTGAAACCTGTAAACATTTCAAGGCGAAGTTCCGGCAGGCCCTTTGGAATGTCACCGATTTTTGGAACATCGAGACCGAAAAAGTAGGCTGCGGCTGTGACGGTGATAAGGGCCACCAGTGTGGAGGGGATGGCTTTGGTAACGAATTTGAAAAGGTAAATAATGGCTACGGTGGTGGTAGCGAGTATTACAGCCTGGGGATTAATGCTGTTTAAAGCATCACTGACATTGCGGAAAATGCCCAGAATTGTTGCCGGTGAAGGCGATCCGAAAAAGGGGAAGATCTGGAGAATGATGATGATAAGCCCGATCCCACTCATAAATCCCGAAATCACCGGATAGGGTATATATTTTATCAGGATACCTATTCTGAAGACACCCATAAGTATCTGAAGAATTCCGCATAACAGAAAGATCAGCAGGATGATAGGGATGGCATCCTGAAGATTTCCTGCGCGCTCAATAGCTGCTGCAATTACTGTGGCTGAGACAACCGTCATCGGTCCGGTGGGGCCGCTGATCTGCGTGGGGGTACCGCCAAAGATTGCGGCAATTATTCCAATGGCAATTGCACCGTATAGGCCAGCTGTGGCACCCATACCACTTTGTACGCCAAATGCCAGTGCCAGTGGGAGCGCTACAATTCCTGCGGTAATACCGCCAAAAAGGTCACCCTTGATGTCAGGCGATTTAAAATTCCAGGGATTAATTTCCTTTGCCATTGATTCGTTGAGATTTGGTAAGTATTCAGCTACAAAAAATGCAGATGGCGAAGATAACATTCTGCGGGTAAAATTGCTCATAACCGCCCGCTATGCCGCTGCTGAAGCACTACTCACTCCACGGAACCCATTGAAAGGCAGGTATGAATGAAAAGGACCAGGGCTGTCATCAGCATTTGCGTGGGAATTTCGCTATACGCACACTAGCTACGCACTACTTACCTTTGCCGCAATGAAATCATTTTGGCGGATACTACAGTACGCCCGGCCCTACCGCTCCCAGGTGATACTCAACATAATCTTCAACCTGCTGGCGATCATTTTTTCGCTGGCTTCCATTGCCCTGGTTATTCCGGTGTTGAGGATCATTTTCGACAGCAGCCTTGCAGGCGGGGCAAGGCCTTTGTACGATGGTCAATTCATAGAGTATGTGCAGGAGTTATTTATGTTTGAGGTGGGTCAGCGCATGCAGGCTACCGGTCAGGCCGAAGCCTTATTCTACGTTTGCCTGTGGGTAATTGGCGCATTCTTCCTGAAAAACCTGTTTCGTTATCTCGCACTTTACGCCATCACGCCTTTGCGCAATGGTATCACCCGCGACTTGCGCAGTGAGCTACATGCGAAGATACTCCAGTTGCCGATCGGGTTTTTTAATGAGCAGCGCAAGGGCGATATAATGTCGCGCATGACTTCCGATCTTAAGGAAATTGAATGGTCATTGCTGATGACTATTGAAATGATCTTCCGTGAACCGGTAATGATTATAGGTTCGCTTATTATTCTGGTGTGGATGAGCCCTGCTCTTACCGTTTTTGTGTTTATTCTTTTGCCTCTTGTTTCGCTTATCATTACCAGCGTTGGGAAAAGCCTTAAACGCTCCTCGGGCCAGGCCCAAAGTAAAATGGGGGAGCTGATGTCACAAACGGAGGAAAACATCACAGGCCTTAAGGTGATAAAGGCGTTTAATGCCGAACGGCTAAAGAAGGGGCTTTTTCAGCGTACCCTTCAAAATTATTTCCAACTCATGAACAGCGTGATGCGGAAGAATGACCTCGCCTCACCGATGAGTGAGTTTTTAGGGGCGGTGGTAATGGCAGTTGTTATATGGTACGGTGGCGGGCTGGTCCTTTCCGATGACGGATTCACCCCGGAGGAATTTATAGCGTACATACTGTTCTTCTACCAGATCATTCCTCCTGCCAAGGCGCTGAGCAAAGCCTCCTACCATGTGCAGCGTGGCAATGCTTCTTCCGAGCGTGTGCTGGAAATCCTCGATGCCGAAAACCCCATTAAAGATAAACCCGGTGGTTTGTCGATACCGGGTTTTGAGAAGGAACTCACCTTTGAGAATGTGTCATTTACCTATGCGGGGGTGCAAAAGAGAATATTGGACGGGATTAACCTCCAGGTTTCAAAAGGCCGTATGATTGCCTTGGTGGGTCAATCGGGTAGTGGCAAAACAACATTGACTAACCTGGTACCGCGCTTTTATGATGTGGATGAGGGGGCGGTACGGATTGATGGGTATGATATAAAGGATATAAAGATCAGGGATCTTCGCCATTTGCTGGGTATTGTAACACAGGAGTCGCTGCTTTTTAATGAAACCGTTTTTTACAATATTGCCCTTGGAAAACCAGAGGCTACGCAGCAGGAGGTAGAAGAGGCTGCCCGCATTGCCAACGCTCATGAGTTTATTGAAAAGCTGGAGCAGGGATATCAGACCAACATTGGCGATGCCGGAGGTAAACTCAGCGGAGGACAGAAACAGCGACTGAGTATAGCCCGGGCGGTGCTGAAAAATCCGCCTATCCTTATTCTGGATGAAGCCACCTCGGCCCTCGATACCGAATCTGAGAAACTGGTGCAGGAAGCGTTATATAAACTGATGCAAAACCGCACATCACTGGTGATTGCCCACCGCCTCAGCACCATACAGCATGCCGATGAAATAATAGTAATGGACAGTGGCCGGATAGCCGAGAGGGGAACACACAATGACCTGCTGGCGAAAAATGGCATCTATCGCAGATTAGTGGAAATGCAGAGTTTTCAATAAAAAAATAAGTCTGACCAAAAGCAGAAAGCAGAATGGATAAAATTGAACATATTGGTATTGCCGTAAAAAGCCTGGAAAAATCGAATGAAATTTTTGCTGCTCTTCTTGGCGAAAACCACTATAAAACAGAATTGGTGGAAAGTGAGGGGGTAAATACCTCCTTCTTTAAAACGGGTCCCAACAAAATTGAACTTCTTGAATCTACCCGCCCCGACAGCGCTATTGCCCGCTTTATTGACAGGAAAGGAGAAGGAGTGCACCACATTGCCTTTGCGGTAGAAGATATAAGAGCCGAAATGAAGCGGCTGAAGGAGGCAGGTTTTCAACTGCTAAATGAAGAACCGAAACCAGGAGCCGACAATAAATTAGTTGCATTTGTCCATCCCAAAAGCGCGAACGGAGTTTTGATAGAACTGTGCCAGGATAGAGGGTAGAAGCAGCTTCTGAGTCCCTATAGGGTTTACCACCCTTTATCCCTGATTTTCAACCTCTGGCGTTGGCTTATTTTAACTTTTCCTACCCAATAATTTTTGCTTTATTTGCAGAAATCCCAAAATCCCTGTAATGTCCAAACAATTACAATTTTTCGTGGTAGCTCTCCTTTTTGTGTGCGCTACAAATCCTTTGTTCTCCCAGGCCGGAGGGTATTCCTTTACCGCCTCAACCGGTACCTACACACCAGTGAGCTCGGGTGCTACGGTAGTATCCGCTCTCCATGCAGATGGAGGTGAAGCCGATGTACCTATAGGCTTCAACTTTGAGTTTGAAGATGTTTCCTACAATACCGTGGCCGCAACCTCCGATGGATTTCTTTCCTTTGTTCCGGGTGCCACAAGTAACTTAGGTAATAATCTGGACAATGGAGCAGCCTCCCGCAGGCCCCTTGTTGCCCCGCTTTGGGACGATCTTGATGGTCAGGCTGCTACTTCCCAGGCAGCTTATGAGGTAACAGGCACCGCACCAAATCGCGTTTTTACTTTTGAATGGCGGAACTGGGAGTGGGATTGGAGTTCCGGGGACTCAGTTATATCCTTTCAGGCAAAGCTTTATGAAACCTCCAATGAGATTGCCTTTACCTACCGCTGGGAATGTAGCAGCTGCATCAACTCACCTGACGCTTCAATCGGTTTGTCAGGAGTTTCTACCTGGCTTTCAGTAACCGGGGTAGGAACAGGGTCGCTCTCCGTAACCAACATCAGCGAAGATGCTGCCATTGACACAGTGGTTACTGATCAGATCTTCACTTTTACCCCGCCTACCTGTTTACTTCCCACCGCTTTGAGTTTATCCAATATCGGATCAGGTTCCGTGGACTTTAACTGGACAACCGGTGGTGCCACGGCATGGCAAATATCCTACGATACCACAGGTAACATTGCCGGGGCCAATATTGTAAATGTAACCTCTGCACCGCCTTATAGCCTTACCGGCCTTCCTACCGGAGTGCCCATAGATATTTATGTGAGAGACAGTTGCGGAGTTGGCGATGTAAGTTTCTGGGCCGGCCCAATTACAGTGAGCTTACCCTGCGCAGCTCAAAACGCACCATATAGCACAAACTTTGATTCCTATATTACAGGGTTTGATCCATTTTGCTGGAGCTCCTATGCCTCAGGTGGAAGTGCCGAAGTAAGTACGGCCGGAAGCCCTCGTAGCGGCAGCCAGCAACTGGAACTTGACGGCACTAGCACTACCTCTGACACCCTTTTATCGGTGACCCCGCAGTTTGGCGATATAAATGCAGGTAACAAACAGATCCGGTTTTTTACAAAAGGGACCAGCACAATAGACACTCTTTTTATAGGAACCCTTTCTTCGCTTTCTACATCGTCCGTTTTTGATTATATCGATACGGTTGTCTTTACAGGCTCCTCCTTTTCGGAAATCATTATCCCCTTTAGCACAGCCAATGGCTACAATGGTTCCGATCAGTATATAGCTTTCATGCACTCAATGTACGGTGGCAGCTCCATTTACATTGATGACTTCACTTACGAGCTGATCCCTCCATGCTCCAAAATCACCAGTCCTGTTGTGCTGAGCCTGGCTTCTGATTCAGTGGTTATAGGATTTGACAATGGAGGCTCCACAGTAGATGTGGAATGGGGCCCTGCAGGATTTACCCAGGGCACTGGTTGCTTTGCTTCCGCGGTGAGTTCTCCAAACGGATCTTTTACAATTAATAATTCGTTGGTTGCAGGTTGTGCCAATCCCATTATGCCTAATACCTGTTATGATATTTATGTGCGCACCAACTGCGCAGGATCTGGCAATGGCTTTTCCATTTGGGAGGGCCCGATACGCGTTTGCACACCATGCGCTACACAAAGCCTTCCCTTTGTAGAAAACTTTACAAATAGCCTCGGCTGTTTTACAGTGCTCGACAGTGGTACCACGACCGATACCTGGGTATGGGCTCCGGCTGGCGGCACCTCAAATACAGGTGATGATATCGATGGAACAGGTTATGGTCTGGTCGATAGTGATGAGGCAGGTTCCGTGGATCTGGATGAGTATATGGTGTCGCCCAAAATAGATGCGGGCTCCATTACAGGACAGTTGATTATCGAATTTGACCAGTTCTACAGGATGTTTGGTTCTACCCAAACCGGTGATCTTGATGTATGGGATGGCACCCAATGGGTAAATGTATTGAGCCAGCAATCCACCGTGGGCTCATTTGCCAATCCTGATCATCAGTTCATAGATGTTACTGCGTATGCCAATGCTGATTTCCAGGTAAGATTCCATTTTTATGATGCCAATTTCGATTGGTGGTGGGCAGTTGATAATTTCTCAGTACGTGAGGTGAACTGCTTTGCATCCACAGGCCTTAGTCCTTATGCGATCGGATCAGATTCCATTGCCATAAACTGGACCCCGGGAGACGGCAATAGTTTTGGCATTGAATACGGTCCCACAGGTTTTGCGCCCGGCAGTGGCACCATGGCCAGCACTGTTGACACCTTCTTCACTGCCAGTTCGCTCACTCCGAATACGGCCTATGACTTTTATCTTACCGATACTTGTGCTTCCGGTTTTAGCACCCCTTTGGGCCCGATCACGATCACCACAGCTTGTACACCAGTTACAGCTCCTTATACGGAAAACTTTGATGGTCCGGGATGGACAAGCGGAACCGGGGCCAGTAACCTTGGGGATACCATAGGCTCCTGCTGGACAAGAAATACCGTTCCGGGTGCCTATTCATGGGGGGTTAGAAGTACACCTCCAACTTCCGGGGGTGGAGGCCCTTCGGCAGATAACTCAGGGGCAGGAAACTTTATTTTTACAGAAGCCTCTAACGGTTCCACAGGCAATGTTGCGATTTTCACCAGTCCGCTGGTGGATGTAAGCGGATTGACCATTCCCTACCTCACCTTTTATTATCACAGAGCTGGTGACGCGGGTGAAATGCCTGATTTGTCGATAGAAGTGAATGATGGTAGTGGATGGGTTACCGCCCTGAGCATGACAGGCCCCGATCAGGCTGCTAGTGCAGATCCCTTTAAGGAAAAGGGGGTTGACCTTTCATCTTTCGGGAATATCATTCAGGTAAGGTTTGTGTCGGTTAGTAAAGGCTGTTGCCAGGGTGACCAGGCTATAGATGATGTGGCCATTGGTGAAGCCCCTTCCTGTCCCAACCTCATCGGCTTGAATGTTTCAGGAATTTCTGATACTACAGCAACCTTCAACTGGACGAGTGGCCCAACGGCAACATCGTATCAGGTTTGGTTTGGTCCGCGTGGATTTTACCAGGGAACCCAGACAACCACTGGCACCAAGGTTATTACGGCCACCAATTCCTTTACCACCGATACGCTTAGCGCGAATACCTGTTACGAATTTCTGGTGCGGGCTATTTGCAGCCCGGGAGATAGTAGCATGTGGGAAGGACCGGTGGAGTTCACCACGAATTCCGGTGAAATTGCCTTACCGGTAGCTGAGGATTTTGAGAATGGCTTTGTCAACTTCATAAATGTGTGTGGCAATATCAGCGATTGGCAAACCCAACAGTCCATTATTCATGGTGGTACTGAGGCGGCAAAGCTTACCTATGTTGCGGATGAGAACTCCGTTCTGGAGATGGCAGGCTACATTGATCTCAGCGGGACAACCAATCCAGTACTTTCATTCTGGCACATTGCCAAATTTGAAGGCGGTTTTGACGAGGGGATTGTGGAAATTTCCACAGATGCGGGGCAGACTTATACTCCCATACCCGCAACAGCTTACCAGGGCAGTGCGGCCAGTTATTCCAGCGATCTTTTCTTCGATGAAGATTCGTATACAATCTGGGGTACCACTGCTGTTCCGGCCCAGAATTCATGGTGGCAGAAGGAAACTTTTGACCTGGCAGCCTACAAAACCGATAGTGTAAGGATACGTTTCCGCACTACTTCTGACGGAAGCATCCAGAGAGACGGTTGGTACATTGATGATATTCTCATCAATGAGCCCACCTGTTCTGATCCCTCCAGTCTGGGGGTTGTAAGCAGTTCACTTACCGCTACGGCTGTCGATATTTACTGGACAGGTGGTGGTGCTGCTAATTTCAACATTGAATATGGTCTGGCAGGTTTTACTAAGGGGGCTGGAACCTTGGTTAATGCAACAAACGATACGCTGAACCTTACAGGTTTGGCGCCAGCTACATGCTATGAATTCTATGTACGTGACAGTTGCGGCCAGGGGGATGTGAGCAGCTGGATAGGGCCATTTACCTTTGGTAGTGGAGTTAGTACGTTAAGCTTGCCTGTTTCTGAAGGTTTTGAAAATGGATTTGTGCTCTTTAAGCCTGGTTGTACAGGTACTACCGGTTGGAATACCGAGCAAACTATCATCCATGGAGGCTCCACTTCTGCCAAACTCACTTATGTAGCCAGTGATCAATCCATATTGGAACTAGCCGGTTATGTAGATCTTACAAACACGGTAAATCCGGTACTTTCATTCTGGCACATAGCCAAACTCGAGGGCGGCTGGGACGAAGGGCTTGTTGAGATCTCCACTGATGGAGGAGCCACCTACGCAGAGCTACCTGCTTCGACTTATTCAGGAAATTCTGCAACTTATGCCTCTGACTTATTGTTTGATGAGGACTCATATACCATTTGGGGAACAACTGCAGCCCCTGCCCAGAATACATGGTGGCAAAAGGAAACATTTGACCTTTCAGGGTTTAAGCAGGATAGTGTTCGGATACGGTTTCGTATTGATGCTGATGGCTCGGTACAGAGAGACGGTTGGTATATCGATGATATCCTTATCAATGAGCCCACCTGTGCTGATCCTTCCAACCTAGGTGTGGTAACTGGTTCTGTCACCGCCACTTCAGTGGATATTTATTGGACCGGTGGTGGAGCCAGCGATTTCAATATCGAGTATGGTCCTTCCGGATTTACCCCCGGAATGGGCACCGCCTTAAATGCCACCAACGATACCTTATCCCTCACCGGACTCGCGCCCTCAGGCTGCTATGCGTATTATGTACGCGATAGCTGCGGGCCTGGAGACGTGAGCAGCTGGATTGGACCTTTTGCCTTTAGTACCAATGCCACCAGCATTTCATATCCCGTTTCAGAAGATTTTGAAAACGGCTTTGTAAATTTCAAAAACAGCTGTTCAAACATAAGCCAATGGGCTCAGGAACAAACTATTGTCAATGGAGGTCTAAATTCGGCTAAACTCAACTACCTGAGTAACGACAATTCTTCTATGGAACTGGCTGGATATGTGGATCTAACCAATACCGCCAATCCTGGCCTCACATTCTGGCACATTGCCAAACTTGAAGGTGGTTTTGACGATGGTATGATTGAGATATCAACCGATGCCGGGGAAACCTACTCCCCGCTTCCAGCCTCGGCTTACCTGGGTACATCTGCCAGTTATCCCGGTAGCCTGTTGTTTGATGAGGATGCTTATGTCTTATGGGGTACAACAGATGTGCCTGCCCTGAACACCTGGTGGCAAAAGGAAACCTTCGACTTGTCTGCGTACAAAACAGATAGCGTGAGGATCCGCTTCCGCCTCGTATCTGATGGTTCGATAGAAAGGGATGGCTGGTACATCGATGACATTCTGATTGATGAACTTTCGCTGTGCCCGGCTCCGGTTGGGCTTACTGCAAATGTTATTGGTTGTGATAGTGTAAGCATCAGTTGGACAAGCGACCCCAATGCCACCTCAAGTTATCTTGAATATGGTCCGACAGGATTCGCCCCGGGTGCAGGTACTTCAGTGCCTAATGTTACCAGCCCTTACAATCTCACAGGGTTGAACCTGGATACGGACTACGATGTGTACGTAAGTGATAGTTGTACCGCTGCAGGCAGCACAGTTGCAGGACCTGTTTCCTTTACCACAGATTCTGTGGGACCGGTTATGGCCAGCTTCCTATTTCAATATGTGGATACCACCTTTAGTGATGCACGGGTGAGCTTCGATGCCGGTGCCTCCACCGGAGATGGACTCAGTTTTAGTTGGGATTTTGATGGCAGCAGTGGCGGTGGTATTCGCGATACGGCAGTTTACACGGCCAACGGCAGCTATGACGTGACCCTTACCGTAACAGATCGCTGTGGCAATACAGATGACACCACTATTACCATAGTAGTGGGCGGAATAAGTGTTTCAGAAAACACCTACTCCAATGAAGTAGCTGTTTATCCCAACCCTAACAATGGGGATTTTGTAGTAAGCGTCAGCGCTGCTTTATCAGAATATACCCTTGAAGTGATGGATGTGAGTGGGCGAATTGTATACCGAATGGAAGAGGTGGCCTCCGGAATGGAAGTTCCCGTTGAATTGAAAAATGCGGCCCCGGGGGTTTACCTCATTCGCCTTAGAGGCGAAGGCTTCAGTTCTACCGAACGGGTAATAGTTCGATAAAACCTTTAAATGGTATATGAAGCCCCTTTGCCGGATAGCAAAGGGGCTTTTTTTTATCTGATGCTAAAGGCTCTTATTGCTATTCGATGGTGCGGATATTTTTCAGCCTTTCGGAGAGTTGCGCTATTTTATGCTCCTGTGGCTTGAAGTGCCAGGTATGGATCCCCAGCGTGCCGGCACTTTCAATATGTCCCTTCCCATCATCTACATAAAATGTTTCTTCGGCATTCAGGTCATTTTCCTTCAAAACCAGCTCAAAGATCTCCTTGTCGGGCTTGCGCATACCTACCTCATAGCTGAAATACACTTTTTCGAACTTCTT
>CAZNMG010000130.1:0-3191 GCA_964574075.1 uncultured Owenweeksia sp. | reverse complement strand
AAAGTAAAAATATTTTTCCATTTTAGCAGAGACTTGATCGCTCACTTCAAAACTGCTAATAACTAACGAATGATTTCCAGAACCTACCTGGCCGCCATAATCATGCTGCTTATCCATTGCGGCTATGGTCAGATGCCTTCTTACCGTTCCTGTGCAAATGCTGAATCAGAGAAATGTGATTCCCTTGCCCAGGCGACTTTTATCAGTACTGTAATCAACCAGGTGGTCGCCCAGCGAGGTTATTTTTTTAATGACAGTATTTATTTCAAATACCAGGTAAAGCCGGATGGAACGATAAAGATAACCGATGATTTTTACCTGCACTCCGGCCAGGCCCGGCTGCTTTGTGAAGTGGCCCTTATGGCAGTGGATACCTTATTTGCCGAAAGCAGTTATAATAAGGAGTTTCCCATAGCATTCGTATTTCATATCCCGGATGAGTATGAAAGCTATGAAGATGCCGAACACGTAGAAAAGCCCCTTTCTATTAAAGCTTGCCAGGCTTTTAATGAAAAGGCAAAAAGAGCTTGTGTGCGCTATCTGGCCACACTTACTGAAGATCAATTAATAACCAACAACCAGGTAACAGGTGAGATTACAGCACGGTTGTATCTTGATGGAGGCCGCATCAGCGCCATTGAGTACACTAAAACCCCGCTCGACAAATACTACAACGACCTGATTTATCCCCTTTTTGAAGAGAAGGCGGAAGCCGAGATAGACTGGAGTAAGGCCCGTGATGCGGACCCACAGTGGATTGAGTTAGAGATCTCCAACTTTAAAGACAGCACGACCCAGCATGCCTATGTGCATAAAAAGCTAGCCTACCTGGGGAGGCTGAAAGATAAAACCGATTTTTTGGCTGCAATGCTGGAGACCGGACCCCGCTATTACAAAGGCAGGGAGAAGGCTGATTTTTACATGAAGCAATTGGCTGCAGCCGGCCTTGACCAGGGGAAAAGTTTTACCAGTTCGGGTTCGGTATTTGTCATTGACAGCATCCGCAACTACCAACCTGAACCGGAAGGTAACGAAGCGGGCGATAGTATCCTGAGTTTTGCCATAGTTGAGACGGTTCCTGTGTACAAAGGCTGCGATGAAGATGACGATAACGAAAAGTTAAAAGACTGTTTTCAGCATAAAATCCTAAAGCATGTGGGTTCTACTTTTAATTTTCCTGAAACCGCCCGTAGGGAGCGCATCCAAGGAAGGTGCTATGTAAATTTTGTAATTGAAAAAGATGGTAGTATTGGCTCTATTGATGTAACCCGTGGCGCCCATCCTTTGCTGGATTATGAATGTATTAGGGTGGTGAGCGTCATACCCGATATGCAACCTGCTGCTCAACGGGGTAAGCCGGTGCGCATGTCGTTTACGCTCCCTATAAATGCAAAATTGCAATGAAGTTGACGGCTGCTTCAAGTCAGGGATTTACCTGGCGTCTATACCCTTTATTAGTTTTTTTGGGTTTAAGACTGCCACTGAAAATGAGATCCTGGCCCAGAATCTGACCTACCGGATCATGAATATTTTAACACAGCTACCTCCAATAAAACCGGCCTTACTTGACGGCAGGCAGGCGCCGGGCTCGCGATATGTTTATATCTTTCCGCCAAACTAAAGAAACTCATGAACTTAACTCTCATTGCCGCAATGGCCGAAAACCGGGTGATCGGTAAAAACAATGACCTTGTATGGCACCTGCCAAAAGATCTCAAACATTTTAAGGATCTCACAAAGGGGCATCATGTAATAATGGGGCGAAAAACCTATGAAAGCATGAATAAGCCTCTTCCCCACCGTACCAACATTGTAGTCACTACACGAAAGGATTTCAAGGCCCCCGGCTGTATTGTGGTCAACTCTCTTAAGGAGGCTATTCACAAAGCAGAAGGTGACCGGCAACCCTTTATCATCGGTGGCGGGGAAATCTATAAGCAGGCTCTTTCTTTTGCCAATACCATTGAACTTACATTAGTACATGCCAACCCCGAAGGGGATACTTATTTTCCCAAATTAGATCTCTCCCGATGGGAGATCGTAAAGGAAGAGAAATTTGAGGCTGATGAAAAACATCAATATCCTTTTGACTTCCTGAGGTATGAACAGAAGCGGGCATGACATTGCCGCAAGAATGGGGAAAGTGGTTTTTCTGGGTAGTTTTTCTGTGTCTGGGTACGCGGCTTTTTATTTTTATTGATGAGCATGCAGTAGATTTGTTTTTCTACGACCAGTGGGGTTACCTTTCCACTTCTATTTATCCTGCGGATGTTGGAACAGGATTTCTTACCCCCCTGGGGCCACATCGGATCGGTCTGGGTTATCCATTTTTTAAGATAGCCCTGGTTTTGTCAGAATACAGCAACCGTGCCCTATGCTTTATGGTCGCAGGATTTGCCCTTGTTAATGCCCTGATTTTTACCTGGCTCAAACAGAAATATACCGGAGGACTTTCAGCTTCCGATATCTACATTCCTCTCATTTTCTTCTCACTGAACCAGTACGCCATTTTTGTTGACAATGTAAATATTACCATACACGAGCTTCCTGTTTTCCTTTGCTTGCTGATGGTGGTCATCATCAGGTCAGGTCGAAAGCCATTTCACTACATTCTCCTGCTTATTCTTACTCCACTTATCACCTTTACAGGGAATGGCTTTTTCCTTACCGCTGCTTTTATAGGATTTGGCGTTTTAATGATAATCCGACTTAAATCGCGCGATAAAATCTGGTGGCTGGCAATTGTATTTGTTGGCATGATCTCCATTCTTATATACCTCCTTACCGCCCGGTACAGCGCTGTAGATTGCCAGGGTTACCAGCCGGAAAATTTTCTCTACTACATAAGGTTTGTAAAAGGAATGATTTTGAATGGTTTGGTTCTTCAGGAACAAAACACCCTGCTGAGCTGGATCCTTTTTCTGGGTCTTATGATAATGGCCTTTATCGCTCTTCGGAAGAACTTCATTCCGAAGGAACCTCTCCAAAAAAACCTTGCTCCTCTGCTAATTGTTGGATATGTCTGTCTGTTTATAGCCGGGGCGATGATCGGCCGCTGGTGTTATTCGCTGAGCATCACCGATTCATCCCGGTATATTCCCCATGCAGCTCTTGGCTTTTTGGCCTTTGCACTATTAGTACCCAAAAAAGGAAGGGTATCACTTTTTTACGGATTGTTCCTTACCCTCACT
>CAZNMG010000129.1:0-3529 GCA_964574075.1 uncultured Owenweeksia sp. | reverse complement strand
ACTTCAGAAATGAAGAAGGATGTACCTCCACTAAAGAATGAGGATTCAATACATATCTCTACTGAATCATTGGCGCTGGGCATTACGTAAGTCTTAGGATTAGCTTCAAATTCAGGATGAACTGTTATATCTACCGAAGGGTCTAACGTGTCATTAAGGGCCAAAACATTTACAGCATTACCATCCATAGATGCGTTCAGGGTATAAATTCCCGGAACAGAAAGATCTACACCTCCCTGGTAAACCAATATGGTATCCTGAGAATTAAGGATACCAGTGTTTACCACGATGCTTCCCGTGGTATTTACCGGACCTGTAACATCGTAGGTAATCGTCAGAACGTCCACAGAAAAATCAACAGCAGAACCGATCAGGTTATAAATCCCTAATACTATAGAGTCATTGGTTGACAAACAGAGGCCCTTGATGAAGTCACCACTTATAAAGTCAAGGTCTCCGGCCAGTGGTGTATACTCGTCTGCTCCCATATCCACCGTAGTGGAGCCTGAAGCAGGCCTGGGATCACCGTCCACATCCACCGCTATTCCCACACTATTGTCGCCTACGTCATTTGGTACTGATCCTAACACCCGAAGGTTGTCAGCACCGGAAATATAGACCGGGTCGCCTTCCACGGAGTTAGCATTATAGGCGGTTTCAGCAGTTTGCCAGGCAGCTAAACTGGTGTAGGCAGTCCCGTTATGATAGGCTATTTCAGTCCCCACATAATTGTAGTACAAATTATAGTCGAGTGTAAACCCGCTAAGAGGGGATGTAGCAATCCACAGTGCCCTTCCCGTGCCATTGGCCGTAAATATATTGTTACGGAAATCAAGGTTTGAGAAATTTGACGCTGTAGAACCGCCCAGATACACCCCGTGGGTTCCACCATTAACAGTATTATGGAAAAAATCCAGATCGTTATTGCTGTACATGTAAATCCCATAAGTACCGCCACCATTCAAAAGGTTGTTGGCAATAGTGGAAGTGCCCCCGTTGCTTACATCATTAGTGTAATAGGAGTATAGCGCATAGGTTCCCACCCATTCTACTTCATTACCTGTTACATCCACCGCATTATTGTAGTACAGATAGATTCCATAGCCAGCAGTATTCCGGAATGGCTCAAAGTGATTGTTCAAGATCTGCACGCTGTCATTATAATAAGAACGTATGCCGTAGTAATAGATATCCTCAAATTCGCAGTCGGTAATGGTGAGTCCGTTTACAGGGCTTGCAGCACTTTGATTATACACTGTAATACCATAATAACCTCCGGCAATGGTGCAATTGGTTACACTCAGATGTCCAGCGTTCATCGCAGCGCTGGATTGAGAAGTTGCGGAATTTGAGGCTACCATCACCGAATTTAAACTTGAGGTAGTGGATCGGTCACTTTCAATTTGGCAATTATCAAAGCTGATGTGCTGGGCATCATCATGCAGCCAAACGGTAAAACCCGTGTTACTCTTTATAAAGAGGTTATTAAAAGTGATGTAATCGGCCCCGTTCAACTCGATAGCTCCTCCGGAACCAATAATAGAATCGCCTGCCGTTGAACCATTAAACGTAATGGTATTGACCGCACTGGCACCTGGGGCCTCCAGAAAGACAACCCCATTATGAGTTCCACCGGACATATTGAATACAGTTGGGCCGGAAACACCGCAATTATTCAATACTGATACTGCACTATCCAGAGTAGGGAAGTTTGTAGGGCCGGTCGGGCCACCAATTGTATAGGTGCCACTCAACTGACTGGTACAGAAGGTACAGAAGCTGAACGGACCTACCCACTGGCTGGTATCACCCGGGGCGCATATAGAACGCAGGGCATACTCATAGCAGGTTTGTTCTGATAGAGTATCTATCAGAAGGCTGTCATTGGCTACAATTGTCTTCACACCGCCCACGGTTTGTGTACCCTGATAAAATCCCTGTGGGCCAAACCACACCTGGTAGGACTGGGCACTCGGCCCATCAAACCAGTTGAGTGTGGCTTCGGTATCTGTAAGGCCCTGTACCGTAAGATTGGTAGGATCGGGGCAGGTGGGCCCCTCCACAAAATTAATGTCATCCAGGCCATTATCTCCCGCACAGCACCCCGCATTTACACTCCTGAACCGTGCCCTTACAAGGCCCGAAGATCCAACATAGGGTAACAGGTTGATAATGGTATCGGTGTAGGCATCGGATTGTGCTGTTTGCTTACCTACGGCATTGGTGTAGCTGTGCACACCCAATATCCACTGGCTGCCATCAAAAATATCCACGTACACTTCCCCCATTATAGAACCATAGCGGTGAATATGATATTCCAGGCTAGGGTTCGTCAATCCCGAAACGTCCACCAGCGGTGAGATCAGCATAGTGGTCTGCCCTGCTCCGTAAGAAACATCGGCATTAAAAAATTTACCACCCGTGGCCGGGGCCAGGGTATTGTCCCGGTCGGGCCCGGTGGTGGTTCCCGAAGAAGTTTGGGAGGTGTTCCTCAACTCCCATCCATAGCCCGATGTGGGCGAGGTTTTAATGACTGAATTTTCAATGGTCCAGCAATTTTCATCCCCCTGGTAGTAGCCGAGGGTAAAATTCTCAAAGTCTTCGGAATAAGGGGCCATAACAGCCTGGCATGCGGTGGTAAAAGCGAAGGGGCCTACATACGCTCCGTTTCCGGTGGCGTTACAGCTGTCCAGAATGTAATATTCATAACTCGTTTGAGGAGATAAGCCGGTAAGGGTAAAAGTACTGTCACTACCCGGTACACTGCCCACGCCTACACCCGCGCCAGTGCCGGGCGTAAATCCTGCCGCACCCCATTCCACTTTAGTGATATCTCCCTGTCCACCATCCCAGTAAGCGATGGCGGTGTTGCCAGTAACGCTGGTAATACCCAGTGTGGTTACCAGTGAGCCAACACAGGCCGGTGTGGTCTCATACACAAAATCATCTAAATAGATGGTGCGGAAGGTAGCCGTGTTGTTATGGAAGAAGCCTATAAAGTTATCTGTACCGTTATACCCATTGGCAGCATCTATATTAATAAGATAGAGGTTATGCGTGGTGGTAAGAACGATAGTATCAAGAGGGGTAAAGGAGCCTGCCTTATTAGCACCGGGCAGCGTTCCTACCACCAGTTCTGTACCGGCCGTGGATGCTTTGGCAAAGAACTGAACTCTCTTATCGCCAGCGGTGAGATCGCTGAATTTGGGCGACACCAGCATTACCGTATCATTGGTCACACCTGACCCGTTATATATCCTCACATGATTGGGCGGAGAGTTCGGGGTGGTTGGCGTATAGGTTTGCACAATTCCCTTGGTGGTCCCCGCTACCTTGTTTATTTCTGACCAGCAATTGGGCAGTACATTGGCCGGGTCACTATCAAAGTTGTTGGTATATGGTACGCTGAAAGGTGCACATTGGGTAAGAAAAGAAAACGGACCTCTCACCGGAGAAAGTCCATCGGCTCCACAATCCCGCTGCACGTACACATCGTAACAGGTATTAGCGAAAAGGTTGACTCCATTAA
>CAZNMG010000128.1:0-3266 GCA_964574075.1 uncultured Owenweeksia sp. | reverse complement strand
GATAGATCGCCACCGTGGTCAACGATTGTTGGTTTGCGAAATGGTTTCATGTCGTTGTGTCCCCACTTTGTCCCCACTTTTGCAAAGTCGAAGTGGGTAAACATAAGTAAGGGGTTGAACATCAACCCCTTACTGCTTGCGGAGAGAGAGGGATTCGAACCCTCGGTACGGTCTCCCGCACACACGCTTTCCAAGCGTGCTCCTTAAGCCACTCGGACACCTCTCCAATAATTTTTATCTAAAGAACCCTCGGTATGGTTTTCCGCCATGCGCTTTCTCCCGCCCGTTGCGGGATGCTCCTTAAGTCCCGCCTTCTGCGGGAACACCTCTCCGGATAAGGAGTGCAAAAGTAGCAAAACTCCTCAAACCGAAAGCTCCCCTCTCAGGCTTCTTTCGTACTGCTTTTTAAATTCTTTGCCTTCACAACCTTCGCCCAGCAGGTACATCATTTTGGTGATGCCCGCTTCAAAAGTCATGTCACCCCCGCTGATGACACCCATCTCCTGAAGGCCTTTGCTGGCTTCATATTTTCCCTGGATAACCCCACCACCATCGCATTGCGAAATGTTGGCAATAAGCAGCCCTTTCTTTATTGACTTTTCCAGGGCCCGCAGAAGCCAGTCATCCATAGGTGCATTACCCGATCCAAAGGTGCGGAGGATGAGGCCTTTCATTTTTTGATTGCCGAGTACTGATTCCACAAAAGAGGGTTGTATGCCCGGAAACAGGGTAAGCACGCCCACCTCCTCCTCAAATTTTTCATGTAAAATGAGAGAGTCTTTGGAGGGGTGGTGAATATAATTTTTATGGTATTTGATGTGTACGCCTGCCTCTGCAAGCTTCGGGTAGTTGAGCGATTGAAATGCCTCAAAATCCTCGGTACTCGTTTTATGGGTACGGTTTCCTCGAAAGAGGTCGTACTCAAAATAAATGGCCACCTCGGGGATCATCGCCAGGTTATCTTCCCTGCGGGCCAGAGCGATTTCGATGGTGGTAAGCAGGTTTTCACGCGCATCGGAACGGGTAATACCAATGGGAAGTTGGGAACCGGTAAAGATCACAGGTTTGCCCAGATTTTGTAGCAGAAAACTAAGCGCTGATGCCGAGTAGGCCATTGTATCCGATCCATGAAGGATGACAAACCCGTTGTAACTATTATAATCCTCTGCGATCCTGCGGGCCAGGCGCACCCAGTGCTGCGGTTTTATGTTGGAGGAGTCAATAGGTTTGTCGAGGCTGTCGGTATGGATCTCACAATCCAGCTCGGCCAGCTCCGGGATCTGTTGTAGCAGCCGTTGAAAATCGAAAGGGCGGAGTGAGTTGCTTTGCGGATCGCGCATCATACCAATGGTGCCACCGGTGTACAGCATCAATATTTTTGAAGAATTCGGCATTAAGCGAAATTAGCGGTTTCAGGGTTTCACACAAAGCCCCTATAAAAGAAGCCCTTGCCACACTTTATGCCTTCCTATGTGACCTATGTACCTATGTGGTTAAACTCTGACAGAATCCCCACGAGTTAGGCGCAACTATCGACTGTGGACTGTCGACTCTTCCCCCCTATTACAGCCGCAGGCTTCTACACTCAATTATCTTCCCCTTCAAAAATCTCCCGGGCATTAGCCGTGGTAATAGTATCCATTCCCCAAACGAAACATTTAGAACTCAGTGCCAAAGTTTGGCTCTATGTGACCTATGTACCTTTGTGGTTAAACTCTGACAGAATCCCCACCAGTTAGGCGCAACTATCGACTGTGGACTGTCGACTTTTCCCCCTATTACAGCCGAAGGCTTTCCCACTCAATTACCTTTCCCTTCAAAAACCTCCCGGGCATTAGCCGTAGTGATGGCATCCACTTCCTCGAGGGAAACATTTTTGAGCTCCGCAATTTTTTCGGCCACGTATTTTACATAGGAAGGTTCATTGCGCTTTCCGCGGAAGGGAACAGGAGCCAGATAAGGGGCGTCCGTTTCAAGCACCAGATGCTTAAGGTCCAGTTGCTCCACTACCTTATCCAAGCCACCATTTTTAAAGGTAACCACACCGCCAATTCCAAGCTTCATGTTGAGGCCTATAGCCCGCTGTGCCTGCTCGAGTGTTCCGGTAAAGCAGTGGAAAATGCCGAATAGCTTTTCATCGGCATAAGCCTCCAGTACTTCAAAAACTTCATCAAAAGCCTCACGGCAATGGATCACTATCGGCAGCCCCATTTCCTTGGCCTTCTCAATCTGGATGGCAAAAGCTTTGCGTTGCTCTTCTATAGAAGTTTTATCCCAGTAGAGATCGATACCGATCTCACCCACGGCATAGTACTTCAAAGCCGGATTTTCAAGCTCGGCAAACACCTCTCCCAACTGCTCCTGGTAATCGTCCTTCACGTGCGAAGGGTGCAAGCCCATCATGGGTTTGCAATGCGGGTTTTCTGCCGCTACACGTTTGAGGTCGGCAATGCTGTCTTTGTCAATGTTGGGCATGTAAATTTCCCTTACCCCGGCTTCCCTGGCGCGCTGAAGCATTTCGCCAAAATCATCATGAAATTTATGGAGGTAAATGTGGCTATGGGTGTCGATCATAAGGGGCAAAGGTAAAAGCTTCGGTTACTAAGAAAACATGGGAAAAGAAAAAGCAGGAACTTCCCAGCTCCTGCTTTTAAATCTTTTAAAATAAAAACCAAAGCCGGTAACTACTGCACCAGCAATTTTTGGGAATAGGAAGTCTCGCCTGCCATAATCCGCACGAGGTACACACCTGCAGCGAGATTAATTTCGAACGAGCTTTTTCCCGGGTCTATTTCTTTGTTAAGAAATCGGGTTCCCTTCAGATCTATAATCTCCAGATGGGCAGGCTCCGCGATTTCCACATGTAACAACCCGGAAGTTGGATTAGGATAAATATCCATTGCTATAGCCATTTCTTCCTCAAGGCTTACGGAGCTTTCCATGCAGTCCCAAACAGGATTGTAAAACACCTGCCCCAGGGAAGCATCATCGTTCATATGAAAGATCACATCTTCTGCCGAAAGGCCGGCAGTGGTATCCATTTCCCAGCAGTTATTCATAGCCTGTACAGGGAGGTCGGTGTTGTTGTACAGCGCATACACCACACCACCATTTCCGTTTCCTGAGAATGTATTTTTCCCCTCATTATAAGTAGCTGCGCTAGTATCCCCCAGGTTGATGGAAGCCTTCCCGATAAGGGTAATACCCCACAGGTTGTCGGTAAACTCGTTGTGAGAGGCTACCACCTCAAGAGGGCCTCCGGAAGA
>CAZNMG010000127.1:0-4197 GCA_964574075.1 uncultured Owenweeksia sp. | reverse complement strand
GCTTTTTTCCGCTTCTTTAGTGATAAGAATTATTCAAAGCGTGAGGTATTCAGTGCTTCGGTAGGTTGGGTTATTTTGCTGTCGCTCATCTTTTTGGGCCTTACGCATCTCTTCCTGATGCCCATTTCTGACCTCCTTCGCTACGAGGGCCGCCCGCATTTTATAACCTGGATGCTCTTTATAGTGGCAGCCGATGCCATAGCTGCGGTGCCCTATGCCCGGCTCAGGGCGGAGAACCGGCCGATGCGTTTTCTGGCGATACGGCTTTCTACCATTGGGGTAATTGTACTGCTGAATCTCGCATTTTACATCCTGCTTCCATACCTCAGCGCCAATGACATTGCCACTCCGTTGATAGATGCTATTTACCGCCCCGGCCTGGGTGTGGCCTATATTTTTATAGCCAACCTCATCGGCAACGGCCTTATGATCCTTCTCTTTATGCCGGACCTCATCCGGATAAACTGGCGCCTCAACCTGCCCCTTCTCAAAAAAATGCTCCTTTATTCACTTCCGCTGGTGATAGCAGGTCTTGCCGGTATCGCCAATGAAATGGCAAACCGGCAGTTTCTAAAATACCTTTTGCCGGAAAGTGAAAGCTTTGAGGCAATAGGAATTTTTGGCGCCAATGTGAAGATCGCCACCTTTATGATGTTGTTTATCCAGGCCTTTCGCTTTGCAGCAGAACCTTTTTTCTTCTCGGGCGATGGGGACTTTAAAAGCAAGATGGCCATGGTGATGAGATACTTCGTCATCATTCAAACCATAATCTTTCTGGCACTTATCTGCTTTCTCGACCTTATTAAATGGACCCATTTCATTGATGAAAAATTTTGGGAGGGGCTCAACATTGTGCCGATTCTGGTTCTGGCCAATGTATTGCTGGGCATTAATTTCAACCTGAACATCTGGTATAAGCTGAAGAACCGTACACGGATGGGAGCTTACATCACCTTTGTAGGACTATTTTTTACGGTGGTAAGCAATCTGGTACTCATCCCCCGTATGGGCTACCTGGGCGCTGCCTGGGCAACCCTCATCAGCTATAGTGCTATGACATTTTACTCCTTTTATCTCAACCAAAAGCACGACCGCACAGACTATCCGGTAAAAAGAATACTTACCTACCTGGGGGTAAGCACCGCGCTGGCCTGGCTGGCATTTTATGTGTTGGATTACCAATTGATCTACGGCAGCATCATTTTCGTAATGTACCTGTTGCTGGTTTGGGTAATGGATGGAAAGAAATTATTAAAAACCATAAGAAATGGCTGATAAGGTGAAAATAGGGGTGGTAAATAAATCCGGGTTGCCCCTTCCGGAGTACAAGACTGAATTCTCTGCGGGAATGGATTTACTTTCTGCTTCTGAGGATGATATTATTCTTGAGCCTATGGAGCGGAAACTGGTGAGCACCGGTATTTTTATTGAGCTCCCGGCTGGATATGAGGCCCAGGTAAGGCCGCGTAGCGGATTAGCGCTAAAGGAAGGTATAACTGTTCTCAATACACCCGGAACGGTTGATGCCGACTACCGCGGAGAAGTGGGGGTCATCCTTATAAATTTATCGCAAAAGCCTTACACGGTAAAGAAAGGTGAACGAATTGCACAGTTGGTGATAGCCCGGCACGAACGTGCAAATTTTCAGGAAGTGGATCAGCTTTCGGAATCAAACCGCGGGCAAGACGGATTTGGCAGTACCGGCAAGCATTAATAAATACCTAAATCCTTTGATATTAGCAGGGTGACCTTATTTTTGCGGGAGCATCCGGAAATCGAATAAAATCAATCTATGAAAATTATAGTTCCCATGGCAGGCCGGGGCAGCCGCCTGCGTCCTCATACCCTCACTATTCCCAAGCCTCTTCTTCCAATTGCCGGTAAGCCTATAGTACAGCGGCTGGTCGAAGATATTGTAAAAGTGTGCGATCAACCGGTGGAGGAAATTGCCTTTATCATAGGTGATTTCGGGGCCGAAACAGAGCAAAACCTAAAGGAGATTGCTGAGGGATTGGGTGCCAAAGGATCAATCTATTACCAGGACAAGCCCCTGGGAACCGCCCATGCGATTCTTTGTGCAGCACCTTCGCTTAGCGGGAGCTTTGTAGTGGCTTTTGCCGATACCCTTTTCAGGGCTGATTTTACCCTCGATAGTGAAGCCGATGGCGTTATATGGACCAAAAAAGTGGAAGACCCCAGCGCCTTTGGTGTGGTGAAGAAAAACAGTGACGGGTATATCACCGACTTTATAGAAAAGCCCGAAACCTTTGTATCTGATGAAGCCATCATTGGTATTTACTACTTTAAGGATGGCGACTTTCTACGTGATGAGTTGCAATATCTGATTGATAATGACATTAAGGATAAGGGCGAATACCAGATTACCAATGCTCTCGAAAACATGAAGGACAAAGGCAGCAAATTCACCTCGGGCACCGTAACCGAATGGATGGATTGCGGCAACAAGGATGTAACCGTGGAAACCAATGGTAAGATCCTTGAATTTGTAAAAAATGAGGAGAAATTGGTGAGTGACAGTGCCACCATAGAGAACTCTGAAATTGTGGAACCTTGTTTTATTGCTGCGGGAGCGGTGATAAAAAACAGCACCATTGGCCCGAGGGTTAGTGTAGGCGCCAATACGGTGATCGAAAACAGTAAGATTGACAATACCATCATTCAGGAAGAGAGCCGCGTAATCAATGCGCGGCTGACCAACTCCATGATAGGTAATAAAGCATTTTTTAATGGTGAATATTCATCAGTTAGTATCGGAGACTACAGCCAGGTTGAATAACGGGTTTTCCTTATTTCTCATCCTGCTTTTTCTCATCTCCTCTTTTGCCACCCTGGCACAAGAGACGGAAGACCCGCTCTCAAAAAGAGAACGGAGGCAGTTCAATGAGTTATTTTTTGAAGCCGAGAAGGAAAAGAATCTCGGCAACGAGGAAGCGGCCAAAAAGCTTTACCTGGACCTTTACAAGATTACCACCACCAACGCCACAGTGTGTTATGAGCTGGCGCAGATCTATGCAGCCGGAGGCGAAGGTGAGGATGCCGTATTTTATGCGGAGCGGGCTGCTGAACTGGATCCCGGCAATAAATGGTACCAGTTTTTGCTCGCTTCGGTATATAGCAACTTTGGTTACCCCGAAAAGGAAATAGCGGTACTGGAGCGTTTGGTAAAGCTGGACAGCCTCAACCCTGATTACCGGTATGAGCTGGCTGAAGCGTACCAACGGAACAACGAGCCTGAAAAAGCCCTTGCTGAGCTCAATTTGCTGGAGGATGTGATCGGTATTAATGATATTGTGTCGGACAAAAAGAGGGAAATATTTCTTGAACAGGGAGATTTGCAGGGCGCGGTGGAAGAAATAGAGCGGCTGATAAAAGCCTTCCCCCGCAATATTGACTACCTCGGTACCCTGGCCCAGCTTTACATGGTAAATGGGTTGGAGGAAGAAGGGCACCAGGTATATGAAAGGATGTTGAAAATAGACCCTGAAGACCCCAGGATTCACCTCGACCTGGCTCAGTATTACAAGGCCAGGAATGACTTTGAAAAATCTATCCACCACCTTAAAAAGGCTATTAAAAGCCCTGATCTTGAGGTCGATAAAAAAGTACCGGTACTGCTTTCACTCTTTGAAGCTTCTGCCGGTGACACGGTTTTGCGCAAGGAGGCTTACGAAATGCTTGAGACGGTGGTGGAACAGAACCCAAACGATCCCAAGGCATTTGCTCTATATGGTGATTTTCTGAGCCGCGATGGCAAGGATGTAGAAGCGTTGAAGGCTTACCGAAAGGCCGTTTCGCTTGAAGGAGGTAACCGGTTTCAGATATGGGAGCAGATACTGCTTATAGAAGTGCAGGGTGAGATGTATGACAGCCTGCGAAAGGAGGCCCCCGCAGCCATTGAGCTATTCCCCAACCAACCCTTGCCTTACTTCTTTGCGGGGGTGGCTTTTAATATGGACAAGCAGCCTCTTGAGGCGATTGGGTACCTGGAAGATGGTTTAAATTATGTGCTGGGAAACCCGCGCCTCAAGGAGCAGTTTTACACCCAACTTGCAGATGCCTATCACCAGATGGGTGAGGATGACAAAAGCGATTCCTACTTCGATCGCGCCCTGGCGCTTAATTCTGAAAATCCAACAGTGCTGAATAACTATGCCTACTACCTTTCGGAAAGAGGAG
>CAZNMG010000126.1:0-17565 GCA_964574075.1 uncultured Owenweeksia sp. | reverse complement strand
AAAAGATACCTTTGATTTGCGCATGGCAGTATATGCTGCTCAAATAGAAGTAATGGATGAAGGGATTGGCAGAATAGTAGCGCAACTAAGGAAAAGCGGGGATCTGGATAATACGGTAATCCTTTTCCTTTCTGACAATGGGGCTTCAGCTGCAGAGATACAGGGCGATAACAGCAGCGAAATTCCAATAGGAGCGCCAGGTAGTTTCACAAGCTACCTGCCCTCCTGGGGCAATGTGAGCAACACCCCCTTCAGGATGTATAAACACTGGACAGAGGAAGGAGGCATTATAACCCCGCTGGTGGTGCACTATCCTGAAAAAGTTGCTGCGGGTAAAATTGACCGCCAGCCCGCCCACATTATGGATATAGTTCCCACCATCTTAGAACTTGCCCAAATAGCTTACCCCAAAACTTTCAATGGAAATGAGATAATACCGCTGGAAGGCAGGAGTATGGTTCCCATCCTTGAAGGCAATGACAGGGAAATGCAGGACTTTATTTTTTGGGAACACCAGGGAAATGCAGCTGTACGGCATCATAAGTGGAAGGCTGTGCTTCGCTATCCCCAGACGAATTGGCATCTTTATGACCTGGAGACAGATCGCACGGAGAACAACGACCTGGCAATGGAGCAACCCGACACACTGGATTTGTTGATTAAGAAATATAATGAATGGGCTGATCGGGTAGGGGTAATGCCCTGGACTGAATTGTCATCTGACCGTTTGAATACCAATTACGAATGAGGAAAATGAAAAAGTCAATCGCATTATTAGGTCTACTGATCATCGCCTGTAATTCGCCTGAGCCGCCTGAGGACCAGGAAACCAGGGTGGCTGCTCCCACGTATGATTTTTATCCGCAGAAGCAGGGCCAGGTTACCGATTACGAGAATCTGCTTTCAGAGGCAGAGGAACAGGCTCTTACCAGGCGCATTCTGGAAGTGGAAGACAGTGCGGGTTTTGATATCGCCATTGCCACCGTAGACACGCTGCCAGTAGATGATGGCATTGTTTTGTTTGCCAGTGAACTTGGCAACCGCTGGGACATCGGATCAGCGGATGAAAAAAACGGGCTGGTGATTGTGCTGAGCAACCGGCAGCAGCAGGTTGGCATGGCCACGGGGAAAGGACTTGAACCGATTTTTCCGGATACAGTAACGCGGAAGATTATTGATGAGGAAATGCTTCCTTTCTTTAGCATCGGAGATCACTTTAAAGGCCTTATGAAAGGTGTAAATGCTGTTTACATGGTGAGCCGGAAGGGATCTTCAGAGCCTAGAAAATAGATTTCCCTGTCTTTGTGGTGAGCAATTCCAGGGCCTTCATTCCAAGCACTGAATTGCCTTGTTTATTGAGTCGTGGACTCCAAACAGCCACGCTGTATTCTCCAGGATGTACCGCAACAATACCACCTCCCACACCACTTTTTCCCGGCAGGCCCACCAGGAAGGCGAAGTCACCTGCCTCGTCATAAAAACCACAGGTTTGCATCAGCGCATTTATCCTTTGGCTCTGTAATTTGGTGATCACCCGCTCCTTATTGCCAGGAATTACGCCACCATTGGCAAAGATCAGGAAGGCCTGCGAAAGTTCCTTGCAACTCATTTCAATAGAGCAGAGATGAAAGTAGAAGTCGAGCACTTCCGAAACATCATTGTGTACATTTCCAAAAGACTTGAGCATATTGGCGAGGGCCCGGTTGCGATATCCGTGATCGCGCTCGGAATCGGCTACTGAGTAGTTGTAGTCAATAGCCTTTGATCCGGCCAGCTTGCGCACAAAGTCCAAAAACTCTCCCTTGGCGCTTTTCAATATTCCCACCAGTATGTCGGCTATCACAATAGCTCCGCTGTTTATCAATGGATTTCTTGGAATACCTGCTTCATATTCCAGTTGTACGAGGGAATTGAATGCCGTGCCTGAGGGTTCCACATCCACCCGCTTCCAAACTTTATTGCCGGCATGTTTCATCGCCAGTGCCAGGGCAAATATTTTGGAAATACTCTGGGTGGAGAATTGCTCCTCACTATTGCCTATATGAAAGCTATCTCCGTTCATACAGGTGAGGTGCATCCCGAACTTATCCGGATCAACGGTGGCGAGCTCGGGAATATAATCAGCCACATGGCCACGACCGGCTACGGATTGTAGCTGTTGCTGTATATCCTTAATTATCTGATTGTAGTCCATAAGTGTGGGGGAAGGAGCTAATTATCCCATAAAGGTAAGTACTGGTGCCGGTTTACAAATCTTATCGTTTGAAGTAAACAAGAAGGCTTGCACGGCCCAGCTCGGCACCGCTCACAATTTTAAACATCGCCTGGGCCAAAGGCGTGTTTTCATCGGATTCCACCTTTTCACTGTTTAGTGCATATACAGTAATTATGTAGCGATGCGTGAAATCCCCTTCGGGCGGGCAAGGGCCTTTGTAAGCGTACTCTCCGGCATCAGATCTGCCCATAAAGGCACCTTTGGGCAATAGATCCTTCTCAGGATCACCCGCTCCGGATTGCAATTCGTTTGTGGATGCAGGTATATTGAAAACCGCCCAATGCCAGAATCCACTATCAGTGGGGGCATCGGGATCGTGCATGGTTACAGTAAAACTCTTAGTCCCTGCTGGTGGGTTTTCCCACTTTAGGTGAGGAGAGATATTTTTTCCGGAGCACCCGAAACTGTCCATCACTTGCTCATGAGTAAAGGAGCCTCCGAGATCGTTGCTGATAAGGGTAAAGGTCTTTTCCGCCATAGATTAGTTTTTGAGAAACTAACGGAAGGGAGCGCATGATGTTTGAGATTTTTTTATGCAGCTCTATTTAAACCCACCGATCAACCGCTTCCAGCGAGCTTTGAGTTGGAGGGCAAGTGTGTTGCGGGGCGTGGGAAGTGGACCCTTAAAGGGTGTTCCCAACTGAAGATAGTGCTTGTTGAAGGTTCCCGGGGTAATGCCCCATTTGGCGAAGAAGGTTTCGCGGCCCTTGTTTTTACGGATGCGCCCTGTAGATTTTGATCCGAAGTGATATACACGGCTTTCGCTCAGCCCTTTGAAATAGCGACCGCCCACTTCCCATAACTTTCGGGCCAGGTCAGGATCCGAATACATTCCCGGGCTAAACTCAATACTCATACCTCCCACGAGATCCCAGGTGGGAGTGGGAATTAGGTTGGGTGGCCACGAACTACCACTCCAATCCTGCTTCGGCTGACTTTTAAAGTTTTTCAGTAGTCCCTCTTCATCAAAATTTGCGATTGAAGTGCCAAAATCATGATGGATAACACAAGGATTTCCCGTTTCTACAGGCTCTATCATTGTGGCACTAAGCATATAGAATGGGTGTTCTATGAGTTCCACCTCCTTTTTAAATGCTAAATCCCACCCCGGCAAAAAATACATATCGTCATTTGCATAAACTATATGATCAGTTTGCACCAGCGGACGGCAGGCGTTCAGGCCGTAGCAAATTCCGATGTTTTTCTCAGAGTAAACATAATCGAGGTCAGGCTGATCCTTTACCCATTCAAAAGTACCATCACTTCCTTCATTGATCATAATGATGATCTGGTGCTCAAAGTGTGAATTCTTCTTTAAGCTACCAACACACATCTGCAGGTACGGCAGGTTATTCCAGCTGGGAATAAGAATGGAGAAAATTGGGTTTACCCTCTTTTTTAAGTGGGACTTTTTTATAGACGAAATCATTCGGTTACTTTAGCAGCATGGCCACAGACAAAGATAAATTACTCAGCGGGATACGTTTTATTGCCATTGGTTTTCCATTTCTGTTCATGGGACCCATTGTTCTTACCTGGGTGGGTATTCCACAAATGCACGAGGGAAATTACCTCTGGTTAATACTGAGTATTTTATTCATGCTCATTGCAGCCTATTTTTGTGTTCGTGGTCTTCGCACCATCCTGGCAGCCTTCTTCGATAAACAGAAATAGCTCAGGCTTCGCTGGAAGAGGCTTGCAATTTCTCCATCACGTAGCGGGCGGTATATGACTCCTGGGCATTGCCCATGTCTTCCGGAACTCCTTCAAACAACAGCCTGCCACCTTCCTCACCGCCTTCGGGGCCAAGGTCAATTACCCAGTCCGCACATTTTATTACATCCGGATGGTGTTCGATCACCACTATGGTATGGCCGTTTTTGAGGAGGAGGTAAAAAGACTGTAGCAGCTTTTTTATGTCATGAAAATGTAAACCCGTTGTGGGTTCATCAAAAATGAAGAGCTGGGGCTGATCTTTGCTGGCCTTTCCTAAAAAGGTGGCAAGTTTTACACGTTGCGCTTCACCGCCTGAGAGCGTGCTGCTGCTTTGGCCCAGGGTCACATAGCTGAGGCCCACCGAATCGAGAGGCTGGAGTTTTTCGGCAATTTTTCCTTGTCCGTTTTTCTTGAAAAATTCAATGGCCGTTTCCACTGTCATCTCAAGGATGTTGTAAATATTCTGGTCCTCAAACTTCACATCCAGGATTTCAGGTTTAAAGCGCTTTCCATCACATTCATCACATTTGAGATGAACATCAGCCATAAACTGCATTTCAATGGTGATCTCGCCCTCGCCCTGGCATTTATCACAACGGCCGCCATCAATGTTAAACGAGAAATAGCCCGCTTTGTAATTTCGGGCTTTCGCCAAGGGCTGAGAAGCAAAGAGATTCCGAATATCATCGTAGGCTTTGATATATGTGACGGGATTACTCCGGCTCGATTTTCCAATTGGATTTTGATCCACAAACTCCACATCTTTTATCCTATCCCAATCGCCCTCAAGTGCGGTGTGCTTTCCGGTTTTATCGCCATAGCCTCCAAGCCGTTTTTTTAGTGCCGGGTAAAACACTTTACTGATAAGGGAACTCTTTCCTGAACCACTTACGCCAGTAACAACCGTGAGGCAGTGAAGTGGGATTTTTACATCAATATTGCGTAGGTTGTTTTCACGAGCGCCTTTTATTTCAATAAACCTGCGGGCCGTATTTCTTTTCAGCGGAACTTCTATGGATTCTGCGCCACTGAGGTACCGGGCGGTATAGCTGTCAGAGGTGGCCTTTATTTCTGATGCCGGTCCTGAAAATATTACCGTACCACCATGAGAGCCGGCCCCCGGCCCGATGTCTATCAACTGATCGGCAGCATTCATCATTTCTTCATCGTGTTCCACCACCACTACGGTATTGCCCATATCTCTCAGCCTTTTTACCACTTGTATAAGTCGGCCGGTATCACGGGGGTGTAGCCCAATGCTGGGTTCATCAAGAATATAGGTGGAGCCCACAAGGGCGCTGCCCAGTGAGGTAGCGAGGTTTATTCGCTGCGATTCGCCTCCCGAAAGGCTGTTGGAAACTCGGTTCAGCGTGAGATATCCAAGTCCCACTTCACGCAGGTAGGTAAGGCGGCTGTTTACTTCGGTTAGGATCCTCCGGGCTATTTTTTCTTCAAACTCCGAAAAACCGGCAGCGGCAAAAAATTCAGAAAGCCTGTCAATGGGCATCACAACCAGCTCGGTGATAGACTTTCCGTTGATCTTTACATAGGTAGCTTCCTTACGGAGACGGGTACCGTTGCACTCGGGGCAGCGTGTTTTTCCCCGGTAGCGCGAAAGCATGACTCGATACTGGATTTTATAACTTTTGGATTCAATATATCGGAAGAAATCATTGATACCCTTAAGGCCGGATGAGCCTTTCCAAAGAAGTGCCTTCTGTTCTTCGGTGAGTTCAAAATAGGATTTATGAATCGGAAATTTGGATTTCCCAGCTCTCTGGATAAAATCATCCTTCCACTCCCGCATTTTTTCACCTTTCCAGGGAGCCACTGCATCCTGGTATACGGAGAGGCTTGAGTCGGGGATTACAAGGTCCTCGTCAACACCGATAACATTCCCGAACCCCTCACATTTAGGACAAGCCCCAAAAGGATTATTGAAACTGAAAAGGTGGCTGGAGGGCTCTTCAAACTCAATTCCGTCTTCTTCAAAAAGGTTTGAAAACTCCTTACGGTTGCCTGTACTGGCATTTAGGATAATACAAGTGCCATGGCCTTCAAAAAATGCAGTTTGCACTGAATCTGCCAGGCGGTTGCGGTTGTCTTCATCATTGGTATCGGCTGTAAGCCGGTCTATCACCACCTCCAGTAAATCCTTCTTTGGATCAAGTTTGGAAGCATCGGCATCTTCAATCCGCAACACTTCCTTATTAACTGCGATACGAGCGTACCCCTGTTGCGTCAATACATTCAATTGTTCGGCCAATGTGCGGTCACGTAAATAAAGGGGACATTTCACCATTATTTTGTGCTCACTATCAAGGCTGCTCACATAATCCACTACATCACGGACCTCATGTCGCTTTACTTCCTTACCACTCACAGGTGAAATGGTTTTGCCGATGCGGGCATACAATACCTTTAGGTAATCGTAAATTTCAGTTGTAGTTCCTACAGTCGAGCGGGGATTACGGGAAATCACTTTCTGTTCAATAGCTACCGCAGGAGATATCCCTTTGATATATTCCACTTCTGGTTTATCCAGTCGGCCCAAAAACTGCCTGGCGTAGGAGGAAAGGCTTTCTACATACCTGCGCTGCCCTTCGGCATAAAGAGTATCAAAGGCAAGTGAAGATTTCCCTGAACCGCTTAAGCCGGTAATAACTGTAAGCTTACGGTGTGGTATAGCCACACTCACATTCTTGAGGTTATGTACCTTGGCACCTTTTATGATGATGTACTTACGCGGATCGAGATTTTCCAGGACTTCTTCAGGCATGTAGCTTTTGAAAATAAAGTTTGCAAAGTTACCAAACTCATCAGCGTTTGGATTATTGGTAAGAAAAATTTTATATTTGAATTTCTGAACCTAAAGATTGTTTACAAAGAACAGATCAGATTTAACTTAAAAACTATCGCCCATACAACATAACTACTTGAATTAATTTTTTACACTAACCCCAATCAGGTAGATTATGGATCATTCTAAAATGAGCGATAGTGAACTCATCAGGAGTTACCTATCCGGCAATGAAATTGCCCTCGAGTTTTTAATCAACAAACATCAACAGCGGATATTCTCGTACATTCTTGTGCGTATTCAGGATACCGACCTCGCCAACGATATTTTTCAGGATACCTTCGTGAAGGTGATCAATACGTTGAAGCGCGGAAAGTACAATGAGGAGGGGAAATTTCTCCAGTGGACCATGCGGATTGCGCACAACCTGGTGATTGATCACTTCAGGAAGGAAAAGCGCATGCCTACGATGTCACCTACAGATGAGTTTAACATCTTTAATGTCTTAAAGGATGGCAGCCTTAATGTAGAGTCGCATATGATAAAGGAACAGATCGAATCCGACCTTCACAAGCTTATTGAGAAACTTCCGGAGGAGCAGCGTGAGGTTTTAAAACTGCGTCATTTTTCAGGATTAAGCTTTAAGGAAATTGCAGAGCAGACAGATGTAAGCATCAATACTGCCCTGGGCAGAATGCGGTACGCTTTGATAAATCTGCGTAAGTTGATGGAGAAGAACCATGTAAGTTTGCTGATGCAATAGAATTTTTCGGATGAGGCAATAAGCTTTTATTAGAGGTCGTTACTATAGGACTGAACAAAAAGGTTTGCCTATGCGAAATTCAACTACACTTACTGATGAGCACGGGGCTCAGACAAAACCCCGTAAAGAGACCTTACGATTTATCCTGGACTATTCCAGAGCTTTAAAGGTGGAAACCTTAAAGAGTGGAATGGATATCTACCTGATGAAGAATTGAGAAAGGGCCCTGGCATTTGCCGGGGCTTTTTATTTATACACTCTCCAGAACCCGTTTGGAAAGAACCCGCTCTCCTGTATCCTCCTTTAATACCCGGTGATAGGCGGAGGCCAGTTTGGCGGAGGTGAGTGTAATGTTGTAGTGGGATTCCACGATCATTCGTGCCCGGGTCCCCAACTCCTGGCGAAGGCGGGGATTATAATGCAGATCAAGGATTGCCTTCTTCCAATTTTCAGGAGTGCCCACCGCGGCCAGCATTCCGTCTATCCCATTGGCTATAATTTCCAAAGTGCTGTTTACCGGGCTGGCTATTATGGCCTTTTCCATAGCCATTGCCTCGAGTATTCCTACAGATAAGCCTTCCCATTGTGAGGGCAGGCAGTAGATATCAAATACCTTCAATACATCCGCAACGTCTGTACGATAGGTTTCAAAGGTAACATGGTTTCCCAGGTTAAGATTTTGAATTTCCTGAAGGCAGGCCTGCTTAAGTTCCCCATCTCCGGTAATAATAAAATGCAGCCTTCTGTCCTCTTTCAAGGCAAGAGATGCTGCCCGAAGAAATGTCAGCGGATCCTTCTTCTCGGTCAGTCTTGCCAAAAATCCAACCACTGTTCGGTCCTCGGGTATGCCAAAGCATTTTTTGGTGAGCGTGGTTTCGTGTCGGGGATTAAAACGGCTTAAATCAACTCCAGGCGGAACAACAATGGAACGGGGCATACCCAGATGCTGTTTTCCTTCCTCCTGGTGAATGTCGGAAACGGAGATATTCAGCTTTGCCAGATGCACCAACAGCCGTTCTTTAAATTTTAAATAAGATTTCTTTAAAATGAAAGAAGATTCGTGGAAAGACCAGGAGCGGGGATGGTACAGGAGGGGCACGTGAAGACGATAAGATGCGTAAAGTGCGTAGTACCCCGATTTCCGATCATGTGCATGAACAAGGTCAGGTTGCTCATCGAGCATAACTTTATACAAAGCGCGGGTGTTCTGTAAACTGTAGCGGAGATTTTTGTGGATAACATGGCATTTTACACCCATGGCGCGGAGTTGCTCAACCATAGTTCCGTGAGAAAAGGAAACCACAACGGAAGAAAATTCTGAGGAATCGAGGTGCCGGATCACTTCAATAAGATTGGATACGGTACCTCCCACCTTTCCCTCATGGATAATGTGGAGAATTTTCATGGCAAGTGTTTGGTTATGGCTACATTAAAGTTAGGCAAAAAGTCAATACAGAACTCCTTTTTTCCCAACCAATTTCCTAAATGATCAAAGAAATATTAATTAATCTCTAAAACCCAGGTACTAATAGTATCCTCTTCGCAGACGGTGGATGATGTTGGAAACGTCCAGGTCGAGCACGAAACGGATGTGGTCGCCATATTCATTGATAGGAAAAATGCCGGTATGGTTTCCTATAGGGATATAGACTTCAGCAAAATCCGTCAGCAAAGCCAACCGTATGCCGTAGTCATTGTAAACGGTTTTAAAATCATCCGCAACCCCGACATCACCAAACACTCCTATGAATTTCCATAGGGGAATATTCAGGTTTGTACTGAGCAAAAATTGATCTGCAAAAACACCCGTGGCTGACTTAAAACCTCCATCAGTTATAAAAAACTGGCGGCTCCAGATTCCACTTTCATCGGATCTTCCAATAAAATTGTAGTCAAACAGGAAATCCTGGGTGCCACTCAGACCGAGGCTATAATAGTTTTTATCCAAACCTGTTTGGGCAAAGCGGTTGCTAAGAAAAACCCCTGCAAAATTGCGCCAGATCAGCCAGCGTTTGTTGGGCAGCATCCAGCGGAAATCGCCTGTGACGCTAAGCCGGCTGAACTGATCACCCAGCATAAAGTCACTTCGAAGGGTGTAGGGTTTAAAAATATTGGTTTCCTCGTAGGTATAAGTGAGGTTAAGCACTGAATAGCTCGCATTGGAAACCTGGTTGGCCACACCTTCAAAAGTATTGTCAAGCTCCCTCTCAACATGTACACTTCGTATCCTAAAACGTTGCAACACCGTGCTACGGGCAAAAGGCTTTTGAAAGTAAAAATTAATTCCGGGCGAAAGACGGTAATACGCCAGTCCCTGGTTATAATGATAATAGCGACCATACAAGCCTGCAGTAATCCGGTTGAAAATCGGGAGCCCGTCCGGAATAAGATTATAGGTAAGGCTTCCATAGCCGGTGAGCTGGCCCTGCCCGGTGCTGTATTCGGGCCCAAGAGCATATTGCCATTTACGGGGCACAAGTCCGTCATTGTATAGCGAAATTCCCAGCAGTACCTGATCATATGCATTATATCCCACTGTTGGCAGCCAGAAGAGCTGGGTGTGGCGGGGATCCTCAAAGCTCTTGTAAAACTGAAGATGAAGAATTTCCATACGTGGAAAAAGAGCCCTGTTGTAATAGGTGTTGTTTTTCTGGTCAAACTCTCCGTTGCGCTCCTCGTAATTCAAAATTACCTGGTCATAATCTTCATGGTATATCTGTACCGTGCGGGTGGTATCGTGCCCTTCAAACCATTCGGTAAGAACCGGTTTGCCGTCCTTAAAGCCGGTGAGGGAATAGGGGATGGTAAGCTCACCACGATTTTGCACCGTGGCCGTAGAAACAGTGGGACAATGCTCAAATTTTTGAAGCCGATAATCATATATCTCGTTGGAATGGACCCAGTCTTCAAAAAACCAACCGACATCTCTATTTACAAAATACTCAAAGCTCTCCCTGAGATCGGCCGGGCTGCTCTGCCAACTATTATTATTATTCAGCCAATAATGTCGCATCGCGCGCTTAAAATGGGTGGCTGAGGTGTAGTTCCTGAAGTGATTGAGCGCCAGGTAAGTCTTTGCCTGTGCTACCCCTTCATAGTTGAGACGGGTGAGCGAATCGGCCGGACTTGCAATTTTTTGATCCACTCCCTGGCGAGCCAGAAAGAGATATAGAAACTGATTTTGATATCCATAATCAAACTCATCCAGCGAAAATATTTTTCCGACAAGTGAGCTACTAAAGGGGAGCCAGTTTTCCTCCGGGTAATATTCTTTAATAAACTCGTACTTATAAAAGTAGGGAATGCCGCGGGCGAGCCACACATGCTTAAAGCCATTGGGGGTAATCCGGTAGCGGAATACTGCCTCAGCCTTTGCCTGCACCAGGCTTTTAGCCATATCAAAAGCATTTTTGGGGTAGGGCAGTGTCAGCAACCTATCACTCTGGTATTCGGTAACCTTATCATCGATCAGCAAAAGATCATAATCGGGCAATGGATCCTCACCCAATTCATCTTTAAAAAAACGCGTAGTACGTTCATTAAGGGTATCAGCTATGGCCGGAATAAAAGGATCATCGCTAACGGTGTAAAGAGTTCCGCCATTCTGCATGGGGAAAACGTAGAACCTGGATGACAATACAAACTGTAGATTGGTGCCGCGGTGGCTGTATTCCAGGGTTTTGGTGGAAGGTTTAGATGTGGATTTTTGATAAGGATTACTTTTCAGCGAATTCAATCTCTTTATTTCTGAGGTAGTAAGCAGTTTGGCATTGGAGGCCACAAGGAAACTATCCGGTAAGGTTAGGTTTACTTTATAGTTGTTTACAGAAGGAAAGACATCCCGTTGCCAGGTGACAGGGTAGGGGTGAAAACCAGCACTGTCCATAGTGGCAAACTGCGGCAGCCAATCAATAATACGAATGGTGTGCTCGTCATATCCTACTCCAATCCAATGGCTTTCCGGCAGTTTAATAGTGAACTGGAAGCTGATATGTATTGAATCTCCGGGATGTAGAGGTGAGGTGAGCGGCAACCGCCCGAATTCACAGTTTTCGCAAAGGGGCCGTTGCTTATTATCGCCAACCTGAAGGGAATCAATAGTAATGAATCCCTTTTCCTCACGATCGGCATAGTAAAGATCTACATCCTGAAATTCGGCAAACTGCTGGGTAAGAAAGGATTTTCGGGATTCCAGAGAACGCGGAGGCAGGTGGATTATGAGTGTATCGAGGGATAAACCAGTGCTGTTTACAAAAGTGAAATCACAAACGCCTTCAATGGTCTTCTGTTCCGGATTTAATTGCAGATCAAAACGATAGATATTGCCCTGAGCCAGAGCCTGTACGCCACCAATAGCAAAAAAAAAGAGAAGAGCTATCCGCAAGATTTATCGTTTGGGGCAAATATAGGATTCACGATGCGGAGAGGCTTCACCAAATGTCAGCAGCTCCTTCCGTTTTCAATTGAAACGGTGAGGAGCTGCCACACACTAAGAGCCTGATCTTAGTATTTAAATGGTGATCACAGTGGACTTCTTCAGGATCTGTAATGAATCAGATCCCTGACTCCCGGATCCGACATGGCTGATCCTTATATTGCCGCTATCCGTCTCGTTTTTATACTTGATATTGATTCCCTCCTGATCGATATCCATATCAATGTCATCATCCCCGTCAATATGGATTTCCAAAGAATCCTGATGCTCTTCCTCGGGTATCACGCATCCATCGCAGCTGAGTCCTTTGTCAGTCATTATCCAAAGCTTATCACCCATTTCCCAGTCCCATTGGTGCTGAATGTTTTTAACATCATAAAGATATTCAGTGAGGGAAGGATCAATATATACGGCTTTGCCAGGAGGGAGGTAGAGGGTTACTTCCACTTCCTGGCCCCGGAAAGGCTCATTTTCAGCTAGAATATAATACACAGGAATGCTTATTACAGAATCTTCGAGGTCAATAATATAGCGGACCTTTTCGGCATGGTATCGCGCCTCTCTTCGGCTGGTGCCATTGGCTTCCCGTTGTATTATTAAATAAGCTGTGGAGTCTTCCGACTGGCGAATATCAACCTCCACATTATTAAAGGCATCGATTACATCGGTATGTATCCATGGCGCATCATAATCTTCCGCAAATTGTTGGGTAAGACTATCATCTGTGGCCGTAAGATAAAAGGTCCGATGCTCTCCCAGTGCTACCTCTTCCTGAACATACGATTCATGGCTAAGCTGGAATCCGATACGGCTTCCGGCTATAACCAGTAATACCAGTCCTAAAAAGGTGGAAAACGCGAGGGCACTCTTGGTAGGGCTGTTTAGTGGGTCGAGATTAAAGAGTATGCGAATGCCAAAATAGATCAGCAAAAACAAAGGCGCTATTACGGTGAGCACCAGGGCCAGCATCAGCAATGTATAATGTCCCTCATTTTCGGTAATCAGATGCATAAATTCAAAAAAGTGGGCGCTGGTATAATCAGAACCAACCAGCTCAGCTCCTCCTGCAAAGAGGCTTATTGCCAGTGCAAAAAGGATAATGAAGCCGATAATCAGGAAGAAGAACCCGATAAGCTTAAAGATAAACTTGAAAATGAGCCGTGCTGCATCCAGTATAAAATTGCCAAGATCGCTGAAGAAGCCGCCTATGTGCCGGCCTGACCTTTTGTAGTCATACTCCCGGGCTTTTTGCGTGAAATCACGAGCACTGTTTTCAACGCCTCGCATCTCCTCGCGAATGGAGCGTTCAATATTGGAGACGTTTACATGCTCCCCCCGCATCTGTAGTTTTTCGGCAGTGGTGGAGGCTTTGGGAATAACGATCCACATTATCAGATAAATTATTATACCCGGGCCTGCAAAGGCAAGAACTATAAAAAGCAACCGTATCCAAAGTGGATCTGTGTTGAAGTAGGCAGCGAGTCCCGAGGAAACTCCACCAATAATCCTTTGATCAGGATCGCGGAAGATTCTACGGCTGCGCGGGATATACTCCATTTGGGGATGGCCAGCGTGTGCCGCATCTTCAGAGTCGAGGTAATCCTCAGGTTTACCCATTATTGCAATGACTTCTTCAACATCGGCAAGCGTTATAACTTCCCGGGAGGTGGAGGTCCGCTCCTTAAAAAGCTCGGCAATACGGGCTTCAATGTCGGAGATGATTTCGTTGCCCCCCTCAATACCCTGAAATTGGTTTTTGAGAATTGTGAGGTAGCGGTCGAGGCGCTGATAGGCATTTTCATCGATATGAAAAATGAGCCCCGCCAGATTGATATTTAGTGTTTTATTCATTTGAATCAGGCTTTTTTGTGGTTCTTTCTACGGCTTCCACCAGTTTATCCCAACTGGCATGCAATTCAATTAAAGCTTCCTTTCCCTTATGCGTTAGTGAGTAGTACTTCCGGGGGGGGCCAGAGGTGGATTCTTCCCAGCGGTAAGCCAGCAAAGCGGAATTTTTAAGGCGGGTAAGAAGCGGGTAGAGGGTGCCCTCTACCACAATCATTTCCGCTTTCTTCAGGTGTTCTATAATGTCAGAGGCGTAAGCATCCCGCTCCTGCAATAGGGAGAGTATGCAAAGCTCCAGAACACCTTTGCGCATCTGCGCTTTAGTGTTTTCCAGATTCATAAGGCTTGAGTGATTTTCATTTTTCCGTTGATGGCCAAAAAAATGCCGTTTCTTCCGTCATCGGTTACCAAAAGCATATACACATTCTCATAGTAGCCACCAGTGCGTTCCCCATATATTTTGATGTCCTGCAGGTCATCCACATCAGCATCGGCCGGAAGGGGTATAGTCTTTATTCCGGTGCGGGAGATCTCCGAACTAAGAGTTTTGATTTTCACCAGCGGGCTGCTCTCTTCACTAAAGGCGATGAATTTGAGGTGATGAATGTCTCCCGATACATTTTTCATCTGGTCCTGCCAGTCAAAGTCAAGATCGATGGCATCCAGCATGTCATGGTTGAGGCTCATTGCAAATACACCGTCTCCTGAGGAGTACTTCCTGTAAAGGTTGTCGACTTTCTCCTGGTTTTGGGCTCCTGCATGGCTGATACAGCCAAGGGCCAGAGCTAAGAGGATTAGTAATTGATTTTTCATTTTTATGTGATTGTTTCGTTTTGCACTACAAAGTAATGGAAAAATTTAGGTACTATGCAAAACAAAGTACTGTAATAAATTTTAAAGTACTGTGAATCAGAGAGAAATAATTTTTCTTCCACCAAAAACATTCCAATTAATGTCAAAAAGATGGAAAGTGAGCTTTCCTCTTTGGGCATTTATCCTTTGCAGAAGACAGAAAAATACCGGTCGTATAGCCAACTACTGATAAGTTCGGGCCTCTGGCATGTTCAGATAAATGAGGTTACGTAATTTTGCAGCTTATTTTGAAAGACTGATCTATGCTTTGCATTGATAATCCCAGCCTCGAGCCATACTTTAATCAGGCCGTGGAAGAGTACTTCCTCCAGAACTTTGATGAGAATATTTTTATGCTCTGGCGCAACAACAATGCGATTATTGTTGGAAAACATCAGAATACCCTGGCTGAGATCAATGTGAATTATGTGAAGCAAAAGGGAATAAAGGTGGTAAGGCGGCTTACCGGTGGCGGAGCGGTTTTTCATGATCTGGGCAACATCAACTACACCTTTATTATGAGCTATGGTGATGAAGGCGCCAAGGTGGATTTTAAAAAGTACAATCAGCCGATTATTGATGTGCTGGCGGGGTTGGGTGTCAAAGCCGAGTTTTCCGGAAGAAATGATATCCTGATTGATGGTCAGAAGTTTTCCGGCAATGCCGAACACATCTTCCACCAGAAACAACGGGTGCTCCACCACGGAACGCTCTTATATGCTTCCGAAATCCAGGATATTTCCGATGCCCTAAATGTAAATCCGCTCAAGTTTGAAGGCAAAGCCATGAAGTCGGTCCGCAGCCGCGTTACCAATATTTCCTCTCATCTCAAGGAGGATATGGGAGTGGATCTTTTTCGCCAAAAGGTGATGAACCACATTACCAGTATGTATAGTGATGCCCGCCCTTATACACTTACTGATAAGGATAAGGCCGCTATTCAGAAGCTGGCGGATGAGAAATACAGCCAGTGGCACTGGAATTTTGGTTACTCACCAAAGTACGGCATGAAGAAGGGTGTTAAAACTCCGGGGGGTCATGTGGAGGTTCATCTTAATGTGCACAAAGGCGTAATCACGGAGCTGGAAATCTTTGGAGATTTTTTTGTGAATAAGGATATAGAACCGGTAGAGCAGGCTTTGATAGGAAAGGAGCACCGGGAGGAAGTGATCCTGGCGACACTTAAAGAAATAAAGAGCAGCGAGTACTTTAATAATATTGCGGAGGAAGAACTGGTGGAGGCGTTTTTTTGAAGAAGGTTTTAGGTAAAACTTATCGGGAGGCTGTAAGCATTAGGTGATATATGATATGTTATGAAAATGAAATTTTTTAGACTAAGTGAGCCTATAACCTTTTTGTGTTTGGTACTGCTTCTTTTGCCGGGATGTGGAAAAGTTAAGGAAGAATCCATTAATTCAAAAGGGCAGGCAAGCGCGAAAATAAATGGCAACCCCTGGAAGGCGGCAGTCTGGGTGATGAATAAGGGTGAAAAATTTAACATCCTTCTAGAGAAGATGCAGAAGTTGGAGCAGGATTGGGTTCCCCAGGAGGCTATTAGTCTCCTTCTTATTGATAAACGATTGGATTCGGTGCAAAATTTATTTATCAGAGATTCTGTAGTATCCACGGCACCCGGTACTGCAACAAAAGGATATGGGAGCTTCTATACGAGAGCTGAGAATTGGGACGTATTATGCGATTTCTATGATGTAATTGAAGTGGACTCTTTAAACAACTGGGTTAAGATAGATTCCCAACAAGAAGGCTTTAAAGAGGTGCGGGGCAGTTTTGAAATGAAACTATTCCGTACCAAGATTTGTGATGATACCAAGTACCCTGACACCCTGCACATTACTGATGGCCGGTTTCATTTTAAGCTGTAAAAGATACTTGAGGGGTTTTGGTTTAATTACTTAAAGAATCAGGAGGGCAAACAGTAAGAGTAGTAAAGACATCGGAAGACCAACATAAAAAGAGGGGCTGTTTTTGATTTTAAAAAAACAGCCCCTATCTAATTTCTACGTACTTAAAATCTATTTTTCCCCTGCCTTTGCGGGTTTATTTACCGTCACCACAATCTCTTCCTCTGCATCCTTGTCCTTCTTCTTGAGATCAATGCTGATGATATCGCCTTCCTCCACTTCGGAGTTAATGATATTCTCAGCAAGCGGATCTTCCACATATTTCTGAATAGCCCGGGCCAGGGGACGTGCGCCATACTTTTCGTCAAAACCCTTGTCGGCAATGTATTCCTTGGCCTTGTCGGTCATGGTTACTTCATAGCCAAGATCACGGATCCGCTGATACAGTTTTCCCAGCTCAATATCAATGATCCGGAAGATATCCTTCCTGTCAAGGTTATTGAACAGTACCACATCATCGATCCTGTTGAGGAATTCAGGTGCGAATGCTCTTTTCAGTGCAGTTTCTATTACACCTTTGGTAATATCCCTCTTTCCGTCTTCGCGGGCTGAAGTCCCGAACCCAACCCCGGCACCAAAGTCTTTCAACTGGCGGGTACCGATGTTTGAGGTCATTATAATGATGGTGTTTTTGAAATCCACCTTCCGTCCGAGACTGTCGGTCATGTGCCCGTCATCAAGGGCCTGCAGCAGCAGGTTGAACACATCCGGGTGTGCTTTCTCAATCTCATCCAGCAGCACCACCGAATAGGGCTTTCTGCGTACTTTTTCCGTAAGCTGGCCACCTTCCTCATAACCAACATATCCGGGAGGTGCTCCCACTAAACGGCTAACAGCAAATTTCTCCATGTACTCACTCATGTCGATGCGGATTAAAGCATCTTCATTATCGAAAAGTTCTCTGGAAAGAATTTTTGCCAGCTGAGTTTTACCAACCCCGGTTTGTCCAAGGAAAAT
>CAZNMG010000125.1:0-4823 GCA_964574075.1 uncultured Owenweeksia sp. | reverse complement strand
TGTAGCAGCCGTAGATCACCTTGGTGAAAAATACAGGGAACTTAAAAAAGAGATAGGAAAAGTTATTGTGGGACAGGAGGCTGTGATAGACCTTCTTATCCTTTCATTATTCTGTAAAGGACACTCGCTGCTGGTGGGGGTGCCTGGTCTTGCCAAAACACTGTTGGTAAATACCACAGCACAGGCACTTGGCCTCAGCTTTAACAGGATACAGTTTACCCCCGATCTTATGCCTTCTGATATTATTGGTGCAGAAATCCTGGATGAAACCCGCAATTTTAAATTTGTGAAGGGGCCCCTTTTCTCAAACATTGTTTTAGCCGATGAGATAAACCGGACCCCTCCCAAAACCCAATCGGCACTGCTTGAGGCGATGCAGGAAAAATCCGTAACCGCTGCAGGCCATACCTATAAAATGGCGGACCCGTTTTTTGTGCTGGCCACTCAAAATCCCATTGAGCAGGAGGGAACTTACCCTTTGCCGGAGGCGCAGCTTGACCGTTTTATGTTTAACATCGAAGTGGGTTATCCCGCCTTTGATGAAGAACTACAGATCGTAAAAAGCACCACCAGCGATATGGAAAGTACGGTGAATAAAGTGCTTCAGCAGCAGGAGATCCTTGAATTTCAAAACCTGATAAGAAGAATACCTGTGGCGGACAATGTGTACGAATATGCGGTGGGCCTGAGTTGCAGTACCCGTCCGGGGAATGAACGTGCACGCAATGTTACTTCAGAATACATAGCATGGGGAGCGGGGCCCAGAGCTTCTCAGTACCTCATTTTAGGTGCCAAGGCACATGCTGCATTGCATGGAAAATATTCACCGGATAAGGAGGATATTTTGGCCATAGCCAAGCCGGTATTGCGGCACAGAGTGGTGAAAAACTATAAGGCCGAGGCCGAGGGAGTTACCATTGAAGATATTATCAGAGAACTGGTGTAGCTTAATTTAAAACCACCCGTTTGCCTCATTATGCTTAGCTTTGCCCCGTTTTTTTAATCCGGGTGAAAACTCATTTATGCCATCTACCAAATACGTGTTCGTCACAGGCGGGGTTACCTCGTCCTTGGGTAAGGGAATCATTTCAGCTTCTTTGGCAACGCTTTTACAGTCAAGAGGTTACAGTGTTACTATCCAAAAACTTGATCCTTATATCAATATTGATCCCGGCACCCTTAACCCCTATGAGCACGGTGAATGTTATGTAACCAATGACGGGGCCGAAACCGACCTCGACCTTGGCCATTACGAGCGTTTTTTGAACCGCCCAACTTCGCAGGCCAACAACGTCACCACAGGCCGCATTTATCAATCAGTTATAGAGCAGGAGAGGAGAGGCGATTTTTTGGGAAAGACGGTTCAGGTAATCCCGCATATCACCGATGAAATAAAGAGGCGGATACAACTGCTGGGCAATACCGGTGAATTTGAGATCGTGATAACCGAAATAGGCGGAACCGTTGGTGATATAGAAGCGCTGCCTTACATAGAAACGGTGCGCCAGTTAAAATGGGAGCTTGGTGAGGATTGCATCGTCATCCACCTTACGCTCATACCCTTTTTGGCCGTGACGGGCGAATTAAAGACAAAGCCAACGCAGCATTCGGTAAAAGCGCTGCAAGAGTCGGGTGTGCAGCCTGATATCCTCGTATGTCGCTGTGAGCATGCCATTGGTGAAGATCTTAGGAAAAAGCTCGCCCTTTTTTGCAATGTAAAGAAGGAGGCGGTAATAGAGTCGCGGGATGCAGAAACTATTTATGCTGTACCCATCCTTATGCGCAATCAGCTCCTGGATGAAGTGGTACTTAAGCGGCTCAACCTCCCTGTGGAAGGTAACCTGGATTTAGTAAACTGGAAGGATTTTCTCTACAAGTTGCGGTATCCGAAACACGAGGTGAATATTGGGTTGGTAGGGAAGTATGTGGAGCTTCGCGATTCCTACAAATCCATTGCCGAGTCATTTATTCATGCAGGTGCAGCCAATGAAGCCCGCGTAAATATCAGATGGATACACTCCGAAAATATTTCCAACGAAAGTGCTCCAAAATACTTTGAAGATCTGGATGGAATCCTTGTGGCCCCTGGTTTTGGCGAACGTGGTTTTGATGGTAAAATTGAAACCATACGATATGCCCGGGAAAACAACATTCCATTTTTCGGGATATGCCTGGGAATGCAGGCTGCGGTAATAGAATTTGCCCGCAATGTAATGAACTGGGAGAATGCCAATTCCACTGAAATGGATAAGGATACGGACCACCCGGTGATATCATTGATGGAAGAGCAGAAGAGTATCAAGAATAAGGGTGGTACGATGCGGTTAGGTGCCTGTGACTGTGAACTGGTGGAAAACAGCCATGTATTTGCTGCCTACCGGAGAAAAACGGTTTCGGAGCGCCATCGCCACCGCTATGAATTCAACAATGCCTTTAAGAAGGATTTTAAAAAGCATGGGATGATAGCCACTGGCATAAATCCCGACCTGGATTTGGTGGAGATTATTGAAATCCCTGCTCACCCATGGTTTGTAGGGGTACAGTTTCACCCCGAATATAAAAGCACTGTGGCCAACCCCCACCCCTTATTTGTAAAATTTGTTGAAGCGACAATTATTGCTTCAAAAGCGGAGAAGAATGAACAATAAAAAGTTTGACCTTAACACTGTTATCGGCCTTTTGCTGATCGGTGGGATCTTTTTGTATTTCGGATTTTATAACCAGCCGGAAGTACCACCGGAAGAAATAAGCTCGCAGGATTCGAGCGAGGTGGTGGATGAAACCCGTGATTTTGAAGAGAAAAAAGCCGAGGTTCCCTTTAATGATACGGATACCACAGTTGTAAATGCCCTGGGCGCTACTGGAACGGAAGCAACCTTTTATACACTCGAGAATGAATTGCTCGAATTAACCATTTCCTCAAGAGGGGGGCAGGTTGTAAAAGCTCGCCTAAAGAAGTACCGTACGTATGACTCACTGCCGCTTTACCTGATCAATGAGAATACCGAGTTTAATATTATGCTCGAGGGAGAGGAGATCTATAATACCGGGGACCTCAATTTCACGGCCAGTAACCAAAGTGATAATTCGGTTACAATGACGCTTAATGCGGGCAGTGGCCGTACGCTGGAATACCGCTATAGCCTTTCGCCTTCCAATTATATGCTCGACTGGGATATCCGCTCTTCAGGAATGGCCGGAATGCTGGGGGATAACACAGGCCTTCAGTGGGAAATGAAAACCCTTCGCCATGAGAAGAACCGCGATAATGAAGCGACTAATACTCACCTGGAATACCGTTATTCCGATGATGATGATGTGGATAATCTATCAGCCGGTGGCCAGGATTCCGAGGAACTGGAAAATATAAAATGGGTAGCGTATAAACAGCAATTCTTTAGTTCTATCCTTTTACAGAAGGAGGCGGATTTTGATCGTGCTGCCCTGGCCTCACAAGAGATTGAAGAGGATGTGGATTTTACAAAGGTGCTGGTTTCAAAAGTCCAGCTTTCAGGTACCGGAGATGATCTTGATGTACCGCTGGGATTGTACCTCGGCCCCAATAAATACGAAGTACTCAACGCTTACGGGCAGGATTTTGATGAGTTAATCCCGCTTGGCTGGGGTATCCTGGGCTGGATCAACCGCGGCATTGTTATTAATATTTTCAACTGGCTCGAAGGTTATGGCCTCAACTATGGCTTGATCATCCTGATCATTGCGCTGATCATAAAGATTGCAATATTCCCGCTCACCTACACCTCATACCGCTCCATGGCAAAAATGCGGGTGCTAAAGCCTGAGATCGATGAGTTGAATGAGAAGTACAAGGACAAGGATCCGATGAAGAAGCAGCAGGCCACAATGCAGCTTTACCAGAAGGCAGGAGTGAACCCCCTGGGTGGATGTATACCGCTGCTTTTCCAGATGCCGATCCTTATTGCTCTGTTCCAGTTTTTTCCCTCTTCCATAGAGTTGAGGCAGCAGTCTTTTCTGTGGGCGGAAGATCTTTCTACATACGACAGTATAGCCTCTTTGCCTTTTACCATTCCATTTTATGGAGATCATGTGAGCCTCTTTACATTGTTGATGACGGTTTCAACCCTCATCTACACTTACATGAACCAACAGCTCACCGGGCAAAATCAGCAGTACCCGCAACTGAAGTACATGATGTACCTCATGCCGGTGGTGTTTTTAGGTGTGTTCAACAGCTATGCAGCAGGGTTGAGCTATTACTATTTTGTGGCAAACGTTATCACTTTCGGGCAACAATTTATAATCAGGGCTACGCTTGATGATGAGAAGATCCACGCCAAAATACAGGCTAAGAAGGAACAGCCCCGGAAGGAGAACAGGCTGATGCGGAGAATGCGCGAACTTCAGGAAGACCAGAACCGTCAGGCGCGCAGAAAAAAGAAATAATAACTTTATGATTGCGGTACTCAGAGTAGCGGGGACCCGGAATTATAGGCTTTAAGATTATCCGTTTGAGCCTGAGACCCCGGCTCTGCGGCCGGGGTGAATGTGACTCAGTGTTTGAACGGAACTACTGGACCATAGAATAAACCTCACAGTTACACATTCCGGGCGGAGGGCAACGAAGACCCGGAATCACAGACATAATGATTATCTGTTTTGAGCATGAGACCCCGGCTCTGTGGCCGGGGTGATTACCGTGGAGTAGGGGAATTCCGCTCTCGTGGCGGATTGATTCCATTTTTAGTAGTTATCCGTACCATTCCCGCGTCTGGTCATTCCGGGCGGATAGCAAAGCAGACCCGGAATCACAGACATAATGATTATCTGTTTTGAGCATGAGA
>CAZNMG010000124.1:0-10548 GCA_964574075.1 uncultured Owenweeksia sp. | reverse complement strand
GAATGGCAAAAAAGTGATCGCCACCAGTGATTGCCTCATCGGGGCGCTGGATGGAATAAATGAAGATGGATTAGCCATTTCCCTGACTTTTGGCGGGAGAAAAGAGGTTGGAGAGGGCTTTGGTATTCCTATTATAATGAGATATGTCCTGGAGTTTTGCAGTAATGTTGAGGAGGCCGTTGAGGCGCTGAAACGTATTCCCTCTCATATGTCCTATAATGTAACGGTTATTGACAAAAGTGGTGCTCATAAAACCGTACAGCTGGCACCGGACAAAGCACCTTTGGTTACCGATGACACTTATGCCACAAATTTTCAGGGAAAGGTAGACTGGCCTGAAAATGCGGCCTTCAACAAGACGGTGGAAAGATCGGAGTTTATTAAAAATATGTTGGAAGACGGAATAATAAACACCGATAAAATGGCTGACACTTTTCTCCGGCCACCACTCTATAATACGATGTTTAAAGAGGGTTTTGGAACAATTTATACCGCGGTTTATCACCCTACGGAAGGGACAGTTCAATTGCGCTGGCCTGAACAGGATATCATTCAAACCTTCGGAAATTTTAAAGAAGAGTACAATTTGATCGATTTCGCCCAGCCTCAGGCTGCCCCGTTACAGCCCCAGCTTAAAGTTGAGGCAAATACCCAGGCAGGCAGTGAGGTAGATCATAGCTATAAGGAAGAGCCCGTTGCAGAAACCGATTGGCAGCAAACCGTAACAGACACCCTTATACAAGCCATGGTTAAGGCCAATCCTTCAGCAAATAAGGAAGATATAGAAAAGCTGCGTGAAAAGATGATCACACGTGGTCAGGTATCGTGGGAGGTACTGGCAGATTTCTGGTCAAAAACAGGAACGGGATATACCAGTAACTGGAAATACTGATCTGAAATAGAATACTAAGGTGTTTATAAAGCATTACTTATTGTCTGCTTTCATTTACACGATATAACAAGAGTAAATAATGGAATTTCGGAGCTACAATCCCTATAACAATGAGGAAGTTGGCAGGTACAAAGCACATACCCCTGAAGAAATAGATGGAATTTTAGATAAATCCGCTGTGGCTTTTAAAACCTGGAGCCGCCAACCGCTTTCTCACCGTACCGGACTTATAAAAAAAGCAGGGGGGGTATTAAGGGATAATGTGGAGGAATACGCACAGATGATCACTGCGGAAATGGGAAAACCCATTAGCGAGTCGCGGGCTGAAGTAAATAAATGTGCCTGGGTTTGTGATTACTATGCTGAAAATGCTGCTGAGTTTCTCGCTATTGAAGAGATAAGTACGGATGCGTCAAGGAGCTTCGTCAGATATGACCCCCTGGGGACAGTATTTGCAATAATGCCTTGGAACTTCCCCTTCTGGCAGGTTTTCAGATTTGCCGCACCCACACTTACCTCCGGGAATACCGCTTTATTAAAACATGCACCCAATGTATTTGGCTGCGCTCTAAAAATTGAAGAAGTATTTATAAAAGCAGGTTATCCCGAGGGGGTTTTTCAGAACCTGATAGTACACCATGAGCATACGGAAAAGATCATAGCTCATGATGCGGTGAAAGCGGTTACACTTACCGGTAGTGAGCTGGCAGGGGCCGCGGTAGGACAATTGGCGGGCAAGCATATAAAGAAAAGCCTGCTGGAACTCGGGGGTAATAATTCCTTTATTGTGTGGGAGGACGCGGATATTGATCAGGCGGTAAAAACCGCGGTATCGGCCAGAATGCTCAACTGCGGTCAAAGTTGCATTGCCGCAAAGCGCTTTATATTACTGGAGGGGATTTACGATGAGTTTGTCTCCAAATTTACTGAGGCCGTTAGTAAACTCAAGGCAGGAGATACGAAAGATGACAGCACACAGGTAGGGCCTCTGGCACGTAAAGACCTTGCCGATCAGCTCAACCGCCAGGTGAAGAAATCAATTGCCCAGGGCGCCAAGCTGCTGCTGGGTGGCAATCAGGATAATTGTTACCATGAGCCCACCTTACTCGGAGATGTAAAGCCCGGTATGGCGGCCTTTGAGGAGGAAACTTTTGGCCCACTTGCAGCGATGATTAAGGCAAAGGATATAGAAGAGGCTTTTCACCTTTCCCAACAATCTAAATATGGACTTGGAACAACGGTATTCACCAAAGACACTGCAAAAGCAATTGAAATGGCCGACAGGGTAAGTGATGGTGCCTATTTTGTGAATGAACTGGTAAAATCCGATCCGCGCCTGCCATTTGGTGGTACAAAACGTTCGGGGTACGGTCGTGAGCTGGCAAAAGAAGGGATGCGGGAATTTGTGAATATTAAAACCGTTTATGTGAAGGGTTGATTTCCGTAAGCACACTGAAGCGATTACTAAAAAAGTCTTTTGGAGGTGTAAAGGTATCTACTACCTATTTCGATAATTTTGTCATCTTTATTTTGGTTACTATTTAACTTAAACAAGAGTCCTCATTACAAAGTGTTTGTATGGTACTTTATCGCCTTCATCTTGCATACCGTGAACTTAGTATCTGAGAATTGACTATCAAATACTTGTATTGTTACATTTCTCTTTCGTTTTTGCCTTGACGCAAAAAGAAACAAAAAGTCAAGGCTTGGCTCCTCGATGACCCACTAAGGCTTTGCTACGGGCACAAAACGAACTTGACCACGCTCGGGCGTGGTCTTCGAACAGTCCCGAAGTTTCGGGATGCTGATCCTTCGCTGCAGCCAGTGGGTGCCCCATCTGTGGAGCCGAGGCTGGTCACCTCACGTAGATGATTATCTTGGAAAGTATATCTTACCATCGCTCAGGAACGAGAGGTGTTTAATCCGGAAAAGAGTATTGAGCGTTCGTAAACCGAACATCTCTGAAGACAGCCTCCAAGGAATAAATTATAGTTTAAATTTAAATTTGGGTCCCGTAAAGACAAATCCTGATTTCTCATAAAAGTCAATGGTTCTTTGCCATCTTTTTTCTGTAGGAGCAGTTACATCAACTCGCTTCCATTTCCTTTCTTTTGCAATTTGTTTAATTTTTACAATCAGTTCAGCACCAATATTCTTTGATCTGAATTCCGGGGTTACATACATTTCATCTAATAGGCCGTATTCACCTCCCGCATAGATTGACTGGCATTCTGTTAAAGTCATTATGCCTGCAACTTGCTGACTGTATATTTTAGCTAAATAAATTTGAGTTTTTCCTGAACTGATAATTCTGGCGATAAAATCAGGGTTCACAAATTCAATGGATTCTTCCTCCTCGCCAAGTTCCAGATATAATTCTTGGAGCAGCTGAACTGCCAAATCCCGCTCATCGGGTTTTATCTTTTCAATTGTGATTTCCACGGTTGGTATTTTAGTTGTCCCCAGGGGTTTTCAAGACTGTGTCCACGCTTTATCCAAAGAAAGGGAATGGGGATGATGGGTGCCTAATAACCAGGTCATGCTATATTTCAGTCACAGGCCTTTTTCACCATCACCCTTATACAATTTTGTGCGCTGCTTTATTTTGCTTTCATTCTATTATCCCGCTTATGATGCTCCAACTCTGCCAGACCTAAATACTCCATCAACGGTGGAATGTACATACCAAATCTCCCCCGAAACCCTTTCTTCAACCCATACCACCCCCCTACAGGATTATCTGTTGACCTTCCCCAGTATTCCACCGTTCCGGGTGCGGCCTCCTGTTTCTCATCCTTACTTCCCAGAAACATCCAGTCACCGTGTTCCTTCAACATATTGTGAAGGTCGTCAATACATCGGATGTCATAATGCAGCACAGTAGTTTTTACCGTGCAGACCAATATTTCACGTCCATCCTTTTCATCCACATGGATGGTGTTCCGAACTTAATGGCGGGGTTTTCAGGTTCAGTGGATTATCCTTTGTTCCTATTTTTTCTTTGTAATTCATTAGTTTGTTATGTTGATTGTGAAATCATTCGTTGAGGCCTGGCCTTGTCGCTTTTTCAAAGTTTTCCATTAAATTTCTTCTATCACCGGGAATTTCGATTGTCTTTTCAAGATCATAATCATAACAGGCAATTACCGCTTTTCCTTCAGCCACTATTTCCTCGGAATTGTAATTGCCTCCACTTTTAGTCATTTTCCAGGATAAGTCAAAGCTTTTACCACCTAAGCGCGAACATTTGGTGTAAACAAATATCTTGTCGCCATAGGAGATGGCCTGGCGGAAGTCTATTTTAAAATGTGCCATTATCAGGCCTTTCTGAGAGTGCCATTCGGTATCATCGCCTACCACATCATCAAAGTATTTCAGCCTCGCATACTCCACATAGGTAAAATAATTTGCATTATTCACATGACCCATCATATCCAGATCCTTAAAACGAACCTGAATTTCTACTTTATGCTTGAATGATGTCATTGGATAATCTCTTTTTTATGCTGTTCAATGATGTGATTGCTCAGTGGTTAGTGAAGTTGGAAGATCTCAAAATCAAACTGATTATGCATCTTAATTTGCCCAGCCTCAATAGCCTTCTTTTGCTGTACATCAAGCGGCACTAATTCACCGATGTACCTGTCACCCTTTAAATAGTGTATTCGCTTTTCCAAACCTATGCTATCAGATTCTGCCATAGTCTCTAAAGTTGGCGCATTATTATAGAAAGTGCGTCCCATTTCCGGGATGGCTGGAAAGTATCCAATAAAATGATAGTCATCTCCCCGCAGCCAAAAGCCTGCCAGCAGGTGAGCAGTAGAAAGGTTGTAGTAGTTTTTAAACGGTGCATAGGACTGGCTGCACACGAAAAGGAAACCTTGGTCAATTAACGAATCACTGCCATATGAGGGTAAACCAGACTTTTTAAACTCAGCCCAGGGAACCTTTCCAATGTGAGCTGTATCAAAATTTTCTCCGTTAAAGGTAAGGGTATAAGAGGAGCCCCGTCTTTCATCAAAAACAAAATCATACACTCCGTGATGCTTTGTTTTAAGAACTTCAACTATACCGGGATTTAAAGGTTTGAATGATTTTATATGTTCAAAATGGGCAGACGCCTGTTTTTTATACATTCGGTACCATACGTTACCAGCTCCAGAACCATAAACAAAAAGATAGATTTCCAGCGTATCATTACCTAAGGTATAATAATTTTTACCGCAGCTGCATTCCAGGGCCTTAGGTTCCCCACTCTTCAGTTCACGGTCAACATATTTCATTAATTTGCTCGTTATGAATCGAATAGAATCATCCGGACAAATTATATCCTGCAGACAAGGTGTGTGACAGCCTGTTGAAATGCATTTTGAAGAGTCAATCTCACTATGGCCGGCATTTTGTTCTGCGGCTTCTTCAAGGTAATTTTCCTCCTGATCCAATGGTGGGTTACATGAAATTAAGGTGAGTAATATTATCGAAAACTGAATTTTCATTTCATGCCTGCCATTGGTAAGTGAAAAACTATTAGGGGAAACGCCTCCATTCAGAGGAGAAATTTACTCGTTTACCGCGTTCTGGTCAAGAGCCTGCCTGACGGAAGGAGGGGAAAGGAATGACCGTTTTGGATTTCCCGCATAGTTGGCGTGTCGTGCTTTGATAAAGCGGGATGTCTTGTTGCATTCTACTTTTAAATGACCGAGATTCGGGGAAGCTTTCGGAACGCTTTAAAACTTTGATTATGCTAATTATAATTTTGAGTCTTATATCATGGATCTTTATAGTACTGATGAAAAAGCGGTTATCGGATTTTCTTTCTCTGATAGTTCCTTCCTTCATTGGGGGTATTTTGATTGTCGCTTTGGATAAAGAGACATTTGTAGATGTCCGTCTTTTAAGTGTTATAGGCAATCTGATCCTGGTATTTGCTTATACCGGATTAATCGGTGGTTTTCTGACGATCCTTCAGAAAATCAGTGTTAACCGGGTGATGCAATACTTCCTGGCGTTCCTTTCGGGTTTACTTTTCTGTGTACTGCTTTCCGTTTCGTATGGAGACTTGTCTTTAACGACAAACTTCATTCTCAATGCAGCCACCCTCGGGCTTACCTTTGTGCTGGTTGAGTTCTTATATAGGGTAATGGCTCCGTATTTTTCAATTGGCCCTTCGGGAAAAAGGTATGTCGGGGACCACTGATCCTCTACTGCTTTATATTTTGTGTGGGTACCGAAATAATTAATTCGGATTCTTCACTTTTGTATCATCAGATAAAATAATCAGTAAATCACCATCTTCATCCAGTAAATACTTTTCTTCGGTCTCAAGATAAATGGTATTGTCATTTGCCGTCATTTTAAAAGAAACCTCGTGACTACTCGGTAGCTTTTCATCATTCTTTCTGATTTTTAACTTGTCAGACGATTCTCCGGGTAGCAATTCTGTTGCAAGATAAATATCACCCCATCTAACATCGACAATTTTCACCTGATCGATGTTATTTTGTATTTGAATATCGCCTGGTTTATAGCAAGATTGCATAATTAAGGCAATACAAGCTATCAATATTAATTTCATTGTTTTCATTTAGTCAATTTTTATTTCAATTTCACCAATAAATGCACTTTTTGAATTTGGATCCACCTCAAAAATTATGTACTCATAAGGATAATAGGTTTGTATTGAATTATCGTTAAAAGTAATTTGAAAGGATTCAATCAGACAAGCATATTCTCCGGGTTTAAGTTCGTAAACTGCGTTTAGATACTGGGCAAATTCTCCTGCAGTAGTATAATCAGGTTGTTCAATGTCTTGATTTGCTATTACCAGATAATTAATCTTGTTCTCAGTCAGGTATTGGTTACCGACTGTTTGTTTGTCAATTTTTGATGTATCAAGCGATTGAGAGTTAATTTTAGTCCAGTAAAGATCATTAATGTAAATACTGACTGAATCAATAGATTCTACCACCAAATAAGTGCTATCCGTAGTTTTAACATTAATCAGTATCAGTAATTCCTCGAAGGGTACCGTACCATCTTCTGACACAACGTTTCTATCAGCACTACTCAATGAATCATCTTTCCCGCAACTCAATATAAATAACCCAGTTAGTAGTAAATAAATCAATCTTTTCATAATATTCCGAATGTTAGATGTTTCTGTTTTAGGGTACAAAACGACTTTGAATAAACGGAGGGCAGCTTCATCCGTGGTTTTGTAAAGAAACAAAATGTTTCTCTATCCTCCCCGGATGCAGACATGGCAAGCTGCAAAGCGGCTACTGACGGGGATTAAAGTCTAAGGAAGTTTATTTTGTTGTTGGCGCTAGTGTTTTTTATTTCTGAATGATGGTTCTCAAAGTCCAATAAAAAGTCTACAAAGTCCCCCTGACTCCAGAAGGCACTATGGTCATTTTTTCTTTCTGTGAATAGCGGAGTTCCTTGAAGTTGAGCTGTAATTTTAAACTGATTCCATTCAGCTTTCCTTTTAAGTTCACCTGTAAATTTGTCTACGACCTTTGAAGTAAAATGAAACTTCCCGTCATGGGCTGCGGCATTTCTGATGTGTCGGAAGAATTCCATAACACGCGAGCCTCTGTCGATTTGATCAATTATTTTTTCGTAGGTAGAAATAATTGTCATTCTGGTAATTCTCAGGTTAACGTCTGTTATTCCCTTAGTGTCTGCTACAAAATGAGCAGCTGAGTGGTCAGGATCCATTCGGTATACTTTAAGGTTGGACTTAGTTTCGAAGCTTGGCACAGTTACCATAGGAGTAAAAGTTCTCACGTTAACTATTTGACCTTGAACTTCTCGCGGGAAAGGATAACGTTGTAAGGCGCGTGGTCTTTCGTAAGGATCAGGATACTGTTTTAACAGTTGCATTGTGAAACCTCTTGCAAATAGTTCGTCCGTCCCAAACTGCGAGTAGGCCATAGTGGTTATGTAATCATAAAAGAAGTTGTCTTTATCCAATGTATGCAGTAGGATTTCCATGGTTTTCACATTAGTGCCAACTTACTGCAGCTAAGAAACGTGGAGTTTTTCGAAGCTCTTTCCTCTCCGCCCTGTGACAAAGATAGCCGCGAAGAACCAACTTTGCGGAAACCACGGCCCGCCCCATGTTTTCTTAGGTGCTGATATGCGGTCTTTTTTTAATCTACAATTCCGCTAATCTCTTGAAAAACAAATTCAGTTGTGGTGCTGTCTTGTTTGATATCAAACTTTAGATCTTCAAGTTCAGCGCCACGATAGCCCATTCCCTTGCTCTTTATTATTCCTTCAATTCCTTTATTCACACCATTTAATGTAAGAACAATTTTGGCGCAGAGTCCGTCACCTTGAATCTGTGCATGAACGTATTGTGAATTATTATTTTCTTGATAGGTATCCATCCAATATGTCAGTTTAGACTTGTCGACTTTTGCCAATTGATTAATTAATTCATCCTTATATTCTTTTGTTTCCGGAGAATATTTCTCAAAGATGGAGTTTGTGTTTTTGCATTCAGTCCTGTCACACGAAGCAATAAGAGTTAAAAAGCAAAAAGCAGTAAGAGTCTTGATAATAGTATTTGTCATGGTGAATATTTAAAAAGTTACGAAAACTTAAATTATAACTGTCTAATCATCAAAGGGCATGTCTGTCCAATATGCTGCATAAAGTGTGTGTAAATCTAAGCTTGTGTTTATCTGCTTTTTTCAGCGATCCGTTCATAAGAGATTGCAAAATAGCTGGTTATCTTCAAATAATCCATCATGAGGGCTTTTTAATTTGTGGAAATTTCAGTTGCTATAGTGGGCGTTGGTGGAAAGGGCCGGGCTGGATTTACATTGAAACCTCCGATATCCAGGCAAAGGCATTTTTTCTCTCAGCCCTCATACCATATCTCCGACTTTTGCTAAATTGGCCTGGCGGTTGAACCTGATAGGCTTACAGCAGATTGCACAATGGGTCAACGAGATCTCCCCAGTCTCGGCCTTTTGCGATCGCCAATAAAACCCATGGGAAGAATGCCTATAACCGACTTTTCCATTAACCCTGAAATTGCCAGAGCCTATACGCTTTCCGCTGATTTCTATTTAAAACCCGAAATATTTGAATATTGCCGGGAGGCCATCTTTGCCCGCACGTGGCAGTTTGCTGGTGATTGTGATATGCTGCCGGAGCCCGGGGATACCTGTCCCTATACTCTGCTGCAGGATTTCCTCAATGAGCCATTGGTATTAACCAGGGATAAGGAAATGGCGATCCATTTACTTTCCAATGTATGTACCCACCGGGGCAACATCATCGCTAAGGAGCCCGGCCGGACGCATAAACTGAGATGCCGATACCATGGCAGAACCTTTGACTTAAACGGTAAGCTTCTCAGCATGCCCGAATTCAGGGAGGTGGAAAATTTCCCTTGTGAAAAAGATAATTTAGTCCCACTGCCCTTATTTAAATGGGGGAAATGGCTCTTTACCAGTTTAGCGCAGCTCACCTCGCCCAACTGTTTTATGAAAGATATGATGGAACGCATGGCATGGTTGCCGGTACATGACTTTATTGCACGGCCCGAGCTTTCCCAAACCTATAATATCAAAGCGCATTGGGCACTTTATTGTGAAAATTTTTTGGAGGGTTTTCACATTCCGTTTGTGCACAATGGATTAAATGCCAAAATAGATTTTACGCAATACACCACAGAGCTTTTTCCCTATTCCAGCCTCCAGCTGGCCATTGCACGCCCCGGTGAAGTGAGCTTTGACTTACCCGAATCCTCACCCGACTTTGGGAAGCAAATTGCCGCCTACTATTTCTTTGTGTTTCCCAATATGATGTTCAATTTTTATCCCTGGGGTTTGTCGCTGAATATTGTGGAGCCCATATCTCCTTCAGAGTCGCGGGTTCGGTTTCTTATCTATATGTGGAAGGAGGAGTTATTCAATACCGGTGCCGGATCGGGGCTAGAAACCGTGGAACTGGAAGATGAAGAGATCGTGGAAGCCGTACAAAAGGGAATCCGTTCACGGTTCTACAATCAGGGCCGATATTCTGTAAGCAAGGAGCAGGGGATACATCATTTCCACCGGGTGTTGTGTGATTTTCTGAATGCTGAGAAACCGGTAGTCCAAACTGGCCATTCTCAAATTTCCTGATGCAAGCGGGAAATGGATGGTATGAAGGTGTGTCTTTAAAAAAAACTATATTTGACTCTACGGTTTAGAAATATACAGTGAAACGCCTGGCTCATTTTCTCTTTTATAATCCACTCGCTGGTAATCCATCGGAGGTTTCACCTATGCCCGTTGCCACTTTACTGCCAGGAAACCATTCGGCAGATCTGGATTTACAGATCCCTTTAAGATTTAGGGTACGTCCTAAAAATATCATCATTTATCACATATACTGCCTTATCGAAGGGTAATACCTTGGCAGATTTGCCCCTCCACCCGGAGGGTGTCTTTGTGTGAGGAGGCCTTATAAGGCTTTCCACTCTTTGGTTTCTACTACTTTATCAAAAATCTTATTCTCATGAAAAAAATTACCTCCCTAATGGTGGTGGCTTTCCTCGCCCACCTACAATTGTCTGCCCAACTGCTTGAAAGTTTTGAAGGTACCGTTTTCCCTCCCACAGGATGGACCACATTTATTGGTGCAAATGGTGCGGG
>CAZNMG010000123.1:0-4592 GCA_964574075.1 uncultured Owenweeksia sp. | reverse complement strand
TTCGGAATACATGGGGTTTCTTAGTTTGAGGCGTTGCTCAATAATACCGGGGCGCATATCAAATATTTTACTGATCGCGGTGGCTATTTCGCCATCGGTCATATCCACTTTGGATGAACCGTAGGTGTCAACAAAAATACCCATGGGCTCCACCACACCAATGGCGTACGAAACCTGCACCAGCATTTGATCAGCAACTCCGGCCGCTACCATATTCTTGGCAATATGGCGTGTGGCGTAGGCTGCAGACCGATCTACCTTACTGGGGTCTTTCCCGGAGAAAGCCCCGCCACCATGAGCTCCTTTGCCACCGTAGGTATCTACAATGATCTTGCGTCCTGTAAGGCCGGCATCGCCATGTGGGCCACCAATTACAAACTTTCCGGTGGGGTTGATATGGTATTTTATCTCGCCTTCAAACAGCTTCTGGATCTCCGGCTTGAGCTGCTTCTTTACACGGGGGATCAATTTTTTTATAATGTCTTCGCGTATTTGCCGTGCCATACCTGCATCATCGGCAAATTCATCATGCTGAGTGGAGACCACTATATCCTTGATCTTTTGAGGAACATGATCATCGGAGTACTCTATAGTGACCTGCGACTTTGCATCGGGCCGCAGATAATTGATTTCTGTTCCCTCCCTGCGCATAAGAGCCAGTTCCTGAAGGATTCTATGGCTGAGATCGAGAGCCAGTGGCATATAGTTGTGGGATTCATTTGTCGCATAACCAAACATCATTCCCTGGTCACCGGCTCCCTGCTCCTCAGGTGTCCCACGGTCCACACCCTGGTTAATATCGGGAGATTGCTCGTGAATGGCGGAGAGAACCCCGCAACTGTCGGCCGAAAACATATACTCGCCCTTAGTGTAGCCAATGCGTTTTATCACATCGCGAGCTACAGTTTGTACATCCACATAGGCTTTGGATTTTACCTCACCTGCCAGCACAACCTGTCCGGTGGTAACGAGTGTTTCACAGGCTACTTTGGAGTTTTTATCAAAAGCCAGGAAGTGATCAATTATAGCATCGGATATCTGATCAGCGATTTTGTCGGGGTGTCCTTCAGACACCGATTCGGAAGTAAATAGATAAGCCATTGTGCAATTTAAGGTTTGTCAATCAAAAAAGGGGGAGGGAAAGGATGAACGCAACGGCTAAAGACTTCTGCTTTAGCATTTTTTACCGTGGTTGCAATCAGTCCAAATCTTTCCACATTGGCGGCAAATGTAAAATTTTATTTTAATAAAAAACATCCCTACCGGTTTGGTGCCAGCGGGGATTGACAAATACGGAAATGGGAGTGGAATGTAAAAATTTTACCTCATGTTTAATCATTTACCTTGGGCCTTTGTTAGTGAAAAAATCAGTTTATAATGAGTACAGAATATAATTTGTATAAAGATGTATGCGGGTTTGTAAGACAAGCTGCATCCTATACTGATCATCCCCCAGGTCTTATAGATGAAATAGTAGCCTGCAACGCCATTTACAAATTCAACTTTCCGCTGAGGCGTGATGATGGAACCTATGAGGTATTGGAAGGTTTCCGGGTGCAGCATTCGCACCATAAAATGCCTGTAAAAGGCGGTATCCGCTATAGCGAACACGTTTCCGAAAGTGAGGTGATGGGCCTCGCATCCCTTATGAGTTACAAGTGTGCCCTGGTGGAAGTGCCCTTCGGGGGTGCTAAAGGTGGGGTGAAGATCAGCACTAAAAACTATAGTATAGGAGAACTGGAGCGGGTAACGAGGCGCTATACCAGTGAGTTGGTGAAAAAGAATTTTATAGGTCCCGCCCTGGATGTACCTGCCCCTGATTATGGAACCGGGGCCCGCGAAATGGCCTGGATTGCCGACACCTATTCCGCCTTTAACCCCAACTCCGTAAATGCCCTGGGCTGCGTTACCGGTAAGCCCCTTTCACAAAGTGGTATTGAAGGGCGTACCCAGGCTACCGGGAAAGGGGTGTGCATCGGTTTGCGCGAAGCCTGCAACCGGGAAGAAGATATGAAAAGACTTGGTCTGGAGACTGGCCTTGAAGGTAAAAAAGTAGTTGTGCAGGGTCTGGGTAATGTAGGTTTTCATGCTGCCAAATATTTGCAGGAGGAAGGCGCCATTATAATTGGAGTTGCCGAGTATATGGGAGGAGTGTATAATGAACAGGGGCTGGATATTGAAGCTCTGCACCAGCATCGTATCGATACCGGATTTGTGGCCGGGTTTAACGGGGCCAGGAACGTAGTGGAATCTGCATCGCTGCTGGAGTATGAGTGTGACATACTGGTGCCGGCTGCTCTCGAAAACCAAATCACCATCGAAAATGCCGGCCGCATTAAAGCCAAAATCATTGGCGAAGCCGCCAATGGGCCTATTAGCCGGGAGGCCGAAAAAATGTTGGTCGAAGCCGGTAAGTTTATTATTCCGGATATTTATCTGAATGCAGGCGGAGTAACTGTATCCTATTTTGAATGGCTCAAAAACCTGTCAAGGGTAAGCTTTGGCAAAATTGATAAGCGCTATAATATGCTGGACAATCACCGCATAGTGGAGGCTATTGAAAAGGCCAGCGGCACTCAGCTTAGTGATGAGATTAAAAAAAGCATTGTAAAAGGGGCCAGTGAAGAGGACCTGGCCATGTCAGGCCTGGAAGATACCATGGTAAACAGCTATGAGGGCCTGCGCAAAACCCAGACAGACTATGACGTTAAGGATATGCGCACAGCAGCATTTATCAACTCCTTAAATAAAATTGCTATCAGCTATATGGATCTGGGCATCTTTCCGTAGATGCAGTTTCCGAAATAGGGCTGCATTATTTTTTCTGGTAAAGGTTAAAAGAAGACAGTTGTTTATTACAGATCTGTCTGTTACATTTGTTCCCGACTTATCCAGAAAGACTGAGGGATTGGGCCCTATGAAGTCTTAGCAACCCGGGCTAGCCGGGTGCTAACTCCCACTCCGCGATCTATTGATCCGGGGATAGATAAGGTGAGTTCAAAGAACGCATCCTTGTAAAATAAGATTCTGGTAAGTCATAGCTTAAAGAATATTAAACTATGACAAACTCATTACTGGCCCGGGTGGCCAAAGAAAGGATTCTCGTGCTCGATGGTGCCATGGGAACCATGATTCAGCAATACCAACTCACGGAGAAGGATTACCGCGGAGAACGGTTCAGGGATTATCCTTCAGACCTGAAAGGCAATAATGATCTACTCTCTCTTACACAGCCGCAGATCATTAAGGAAATTCATGCCGCTTATTTAGAGGCCGGAGCGGATATCATTGAGACCAACACATTCAACAGTACCCGCATATCAATGGCGGATTATGATATGCAGGATCTGGTGTTCGAATTGAATCTTCAGGCAGCCAGGATTGCCCGCGAAGTTGCGGATGAATTTACCTCCCGTGAGCCCAACAAGCCACGTTTTGTGGCGGGGTCAATGGGTCCCACCAATAAAACTGCCAGCCTCTCTCCTGATGTGAATAATCCCGGCTACCGCGCCATAAATTTTGATACACTTGTCGCCCATTATCGTGAACAGGCACAAGCTCTTACTGAGGGTGGGGTTGATATATTAATGGTGGAAACAGTTTTCGATACGCTCAATGCCAAGGCTGCCCTTTTTGCGTTGATGGAGCTTTTTGATGAAACAGGCAACGAACTTCCTATCATGCTTTCGGGCACTATTACTGATGCCAGCGGCCGCACCCTTTCAGGCCAAACGGCTGAGGCTTTCCTGATAAGTACCCAGCACGCTCCGTTATTTTCTGTAGGACTCAATTGTGCACTGGGAGCAGAGCAATTACGGCCCTATCTCCAGATCCTCTCCCGTGCGTCCGACTTTCTGATCAGTGCCCATCCCAATGCAGGCCTGCCCAACGCCTTTGGTGAATACGACCAGTCCCCGGAAGAGATGGCTGCACAGGTTCAGGAATATCTGGAAATGGGACTAGTGAATATTATTGGAGGATGCTGTGGAACAGGACCGGAGCATATCAGGGCTATAGCCAATCTAGCCAGAACGTATAAACCTCGGGAAGTTGAAGAAATGGTGATTTAATGGAGGGGTAATTCAGTGGGAAAGGAAAGGGTAATTCAATGGAAAGGGGAAACTCAACCTATTACCACCAATTAACAACTCTTACAAACCAAAACCCAGATAATAATGAAACTCGAAGAACTGGAAGTTTATAACAAGTCCATGGAAATAGGAGAGAGGATTTGGGCAATAGTCGTGACTTGGGATTTTTTTGCAAAGGACACCATAGGAAAGCAATTGGTGAGGGCGATGGACTCTGTAGCTGCTAATCTGAGCGAAGGTTTCGGACGGTATCACTATAAAGATAGAATGCGCTTCAGTTATTATTCACGGGGCTCACTCTATGAATCTAAAACATGGATAATCAAGGCCCGAAACCGTGACCTCATGCAAGCTGATGACGTTGCATATTTTCTGTCATTTTAGATGACCTCGGGGTAAAGCTCAATAATTATATAAGTGTAACCGCACGGCAGATCAAAAAATAATTCCCCTGAATTACTATCAACACCCTCTTTCCAATGAATTACCACCAATTACTTT
>CAZNMG010000122.1:0-4627 GCA_964574075.1 uncultured Owenweeksia sp. | reverse complement strand
GCTTTCATCTGGCTATGGAAGGCAAACTGATCCTGATCCTCCCGGCTGATGTTAAACTGCTCCACAAGGTTTTCAGCAGTTTCGCCCATGGCATCGGTGCCGTAGCGCTCAAACATTTTCGGGTTTACAAATCGCCAGCCGAAACTGGAGTCATACATTTTAGAATCGGTGCCAAAGGCTTTACTAGGCTTGCTCATCACATACGGTGCGCGGGTCATGTTTTCCACACCACCGGCAATAAATACGTCACCATCGCCATTGCGTACCGCCCGCATTGCATGAACTGCGGCACTCATTCCTGAGGCACAAAGGCGGTTTACGGTTTCACCGGGAACGGAAAATGGTAAGCCAGCCAGCAGTGAAGCCATCCGGGCCACGTTGCGGTTGTCTTCGCCCGCCTGATTGGCGCAGCCCATTATCACGTCAGCAATCATTTCATGGTCGAGATCCTTGTGACGCTCCACCAGCTTTTTGATAACATGAGCGGCTAAATCATCTGTGCGAACGGCCGATAAGGTTCCTCCAAAATTTCCTATGGGGGTTCGGATACCGTCTATAATGTATGCGTCTTTCATTTTGAAATTTGAATATTTTAAAAATTAGAGGCTGATCGCTAACGCTTCAATAAGGTGTGTATCACTCCCACTCCTTCCCCGTCCTATACACCGTTCCTTTAAACAGCGCCACCACCTCATCGTTTTGATTGGTTACCCGAATGTCATAAATACCGGTACGCCTGGTAAGATTGAGTTCCATGGCTTCTGCGGTAAGCACATCGCCCACCCGCACGGGCCGGGTATGCGAAATAGATGTTTCTATACTTACGGATTGTATGCCGTGGGAATTGCTGGCAAAGGCGAGCGCGCTATCCGCCAGCGAATAGGTGATTCCGCCATGAGCGATCTTAAAACCATTGGTCATCTCCTCCCGCAGGGTCATGCGCAGCCGGCAATAACCGAGGCGCTCCTCGAGGCGCTCTATCCCAAGCCACTGGCTGAAAGCATCGCCATTGTACATTTTATCTACAACTTGCTGCGGACTCATTTACTCTTTTCTGAAACGGTTGCTGCTGCCGATCGCTCAATGATGGCGATTACAGTATCCAGTATCATGCTGAACCGCTGCCGTAAAGCCAGGTCTTCAGTGGCAATATCCGACTTGAAGAGTGCGCGGTTCCTGAGATCTTCAAACACAAGAGGGCTATCGGTAACCTCCTTCACCAGGTCGTCCTCAATCTTTTCCACCTTCTCCTCGTAAGCATCCACCCGTTCATTGATGACCTCTTCCAGCATTTGATGGGGAACCATGCTTACGGGTACACCTGCTGAAACAAAAGCGTTGATCAGGATAACGGCTGAATCAACCAAAGCCTCGTGTTCACTTTCGCTGAAATCATCGGAAAGGTTCGTAATAAACCCCATCAATACCGGCTGGTCTTCCAGGATATGCACCAGCAGTTTCGCCCGTTCCTCCTGCTTCATGGCTTCATAATCCGCAATGGATTCTGCTATAAAATCTTTGTTAGGGTGTTTCATGTTGCAAAGATAATCCTTCAAAACTCCAGGCCTAATGAAGACAGGATTCCCCGTGAAAAGATCTACTACGGCATCAGCACAATGATCTCAGAAAACCCTAGGATCTCTCACTCAGAGCTTCTTCACTCTCCGGCCTCACCTTCTTCACGAAAAAATCCTCCAGCTCCCGCAGGGTTTCCGAAGTGGTTTGAATATCCTTCACCACCTTGCCGTGATCGAGAATCACAATGCGCTGGCAGAATTCTGTTACATGCCCAAGGTCATGGCTGGAGATCAGCATCGTAATGTCGGTTTCCTCATCCAGCTTTTTCAGCTGATCACGAAGCTGGTATTGCGTAGAAGGGTCAAGATTCGCAAAAGGCTCATCCAGAACCAGTACCTGGGGATTTCCAATAAGAGCCCCTACAATTCCCACCTTCTTCTGATTTCCCTTGCTTAAGTCGCGTATGTACTTTTTACGGCCCCGGATTTCTCCTTTAAACAGTTCCTCAAAACCGGTAATAAAATTGTCCAGATCCTGTCCTTCAATATTGTGAAGTTTCCCGATAAATTTAAAGTACTCATCCGGAGTTAGGTAATCGATAAGGAACCCTTCATCAATAAAGCTTCCGGTAATTGTTTTCCAGTCTTCATTTTTTGCCACAGGTACTCCGTTAATCAGTACCTCGCCCGCGTCAGGCTCTATGAGGTCGAGCAGGCAACGAAACAAGGTCGTCTTCCCGGCTCCGTTATTGCCCACCAAACCAAATGATTTTCCGGCCTCCACCTGAAGTTCAGAAATATTGAGAACGGTCTCCTTATGGTAGGATTTACGCAGATTGCTGATAGAGATAATGGAATTCATATTGTCAAATTTATCAAGAACAGTAATTAATAGGATTCATAGCTTTTTCTAGAGTCGCCTGAGGATTGAAAGTTTTTGAACTTCATTTTCCGAAATATTCCTTGGGATATGAAATACCTACCCTTCCCGAAAACCCGCTGCATTTCTGTACTTTTTCTCCTCAAAATTTTTGATGATCTCTTTAAACCAATATTTGCTAAAGGCCAGGCTTATGAGGCCGCTTATAGCGAGTGCTGCCAAACCATAATAGGGCTGGCCAAAAACATCAAACGCCTTGAAGATGAGAATGGGCAGGAGGAGCAGCGGGAGCACAATAACAAACTGAACTGCACTTGTGCCCTGGTAGTTAAAGGCGGAGCCCTTGCTCAAATCGATTCTTTTTTTCTGGTAGGTGGAGGCAAAAAGCAGCACAAAGCTGTTGACACCGACATTATAAATAAAGGCAGCGGTGTTGATCCACAATGCATCCCATGTAAAATAGATATAGGCCAGAGACAGCAAATAGGTGATAACACTGCTGGAAATCAACAACCAGAATTTAGCCCTAAAAAAAGATTCCATCGGATAGGCGCGGGTAAGGATGCCATCAAAATAGGCGCTTTCCCACCCCACCATGAACTGACCGTAGTTGATCATAAAAATTCCGGTCATAAAGATGCCGACAAACACGAGCCAACCCATACCGCTGTAAACTTCAGGCTGGGTATAGAAGAGTAATCCATACAAACTGAACATCAATGTAAGGCCCAAAATACTTTTCGTACGCTTGTTCCTTGTAATAAGTTTCAATTCATTGGCCATCATAGTCCCCACGGCCCCCTTCGATTCTAAAAAGCCGAAATTCTGAGTAGTGGCCTCCTTGCTTTGCTTCTTCCACTTGTCGATGTAACTCATCCTCAGGAGAAACCGGTAATTTACACCGTACACCAGGGCCATCGCTATCCATGGAACCGGTAAAAACCACCATTGACCCAACCCTTCGAAGGCAGATGCGGACCAGCTGTTGAGCGAAAACCAGTCGAGGGAATTGCCGATCAACAAAACTGCCACCACACCTGCAAAAGCCAGGAAAACCCACTGTTTTACGGCTATAACCCTTTTGATGTAGATGGCCAGAAAATGATTGAAAAGCACCAGCCCCAGCATAGAAACCAGCCATATACCGGCAGACGTTGCCCCCATTTCCGGAGCAACGCCCCTGAATGCAAATGGAATAATGATCACCAGCGGAAGGAGGTTGAAAAAGTTGAAAACGCTATTTGCCAGTAAAAAATTGATGATTTTACTTTTACGGATCGGTTGCAGCAGGTAGTGCTGTACACTTAGCACATTGAGATCCTGTAAAAAGAAACGCATAGCCAGATCCACCAAAATGTAGTAAAGCACAAATTGTCCGAAAACAGGAGTAAGGAGATCTGCCTCCGGATGAGTTTCCTCCAGGATCTCAGGCAGGAAGAAGCCAAGCGCCAGAAATGACAGCCCAAAATAAAGGATCAGGAATCCGATAAGTATTTTCACTCCCCAGCCCTGGCTGAAGTACCGGGAACGGAGGGTTTTTTTCCATTGTTGATTTAGTAGGGTAGTATACACTTTGGTGGCAGGGGTTTAATAGTGACGCAATTTAGGATTTTAATAAAACTGGTGATGCCTGGAACCATCTTTGTTGCAACGGATCCTCCCCTATTCCCATAAATTATTCTTTACTAGGATCTCTTTGATATATTTGGCGGAAGCACCTTGACCGGGGACCACTAGCCAATATGAAAAATTCACCCCTCGCCAAACCAAGCCATGTGTACTGGTTTGCCTACTATAACCTTGATTCTCCAAGCGTTCGGTATCGGGCATTTTATCCCCTTCAATACCTCCATCGCCATTTTGCCATTAGATCATCACTGGTAATTCCAGGTTATAGTCCTTCCCGAATTATTCACTTCCTAAAAGTCTATTTCAAAGCTATGTTGCGGCCTGGGCACGGCTCACTGATCGTCATCCAGAGAATCCATTCCAATTTTATTTATTCTACTCTTTTAAAATTGATTGTCCTCATAAGACGCAATAAGGTTATCTATGATCTTGACGATGCCGATTTTTTGGAGCACCCGCCTGAGACGATCTTTCACTTTATTAAAAATTGTGCAGCGGTGACGGTTGGGAGCCACGAGCTCTCCCGAAGTCTTGCTAAACTCAATCCGAAAATTATCATAAACACATCACCCACCCCCGATCTCAGGATTCAGAAGACAGG
>CAZNMG010000121.1:0-2597 GCA_964574075.1 uncultured Owenweeksia sp. | reverse complement strand
GGTTTCGGAGGTAAAGCCCCTCGCGCTTAAGTTTCAAAAAAAGGAATTTGGCCTCGAAACGGTATCTCACAGCGAAGATGCTGCAAGTTTTCCCTCCAAAAAATACGATCTCATTCTGGCCCTCTCGGTTTTTACACATCTGCCCCAGATGAGTTTTGAAGCCTGGTTTAATGTACTCGGGTATTCACTTCAACCAGATGGTCTCCTGGTGTTCAGTTTCAATAATCTTGACAGGATTAATTCCGGTCACAACGGCAGTTTTCATTTTACCGGCAACTCTGAGGATTCTTCCTTTACTGTTTCCGACCGTCTTTCAGATGATAGGAAATATGGACTCACCTTTGTGTCCAAAGCCTATCTTGGATCCCTGGCAAGGCAGTATGGTCTTTCTCTTGTATTTGAGGAAAGTTTTATACCCGGCAAGCAAGAGGTGGGCGTGATAAGATATTACCCGCGCACCTGAGTGACTATTTTCTTACGCCTCTGCCATTAGAGGTGAATAGAAAAACTGCTCTCTCACGATTTTTCCGTTTTTCACTTCGTATACACAGATCTCAGCCATGGCCATTCTTCCCCTGCCTCTGAATGTGCAATCCAATACCAGGGCTACGCTGAAGAATTTATCGGCAATAATGGGCTCGGAAACTTCTATGCTGTGCATCTTCTCAATGCTGTCACCAAAATCCTGTGATTTTTTACGGAGGTTTTCAAGGCCTCTTATTTCCTTTGGGGAATTGGAACCCTCGGGCTCCACTGCTATGGCAGTTGCCGCAAAAAGCTCATCATAGGCTTTCATAAATTCGCCTTTCCGGCATAATTCCACCAGTCGGTTAGCTACTTCTTGTATATTCATGGCAATTGGTTTTTTGGTGTTTTATTAGGAATGAATTTTCCTATGAAAATAGTAAGAATATCGCCACATCCTGGAGCGAAGGATGTAAAAATTGGTACGGGCTTGTATTACACTATCTGTGCTGCAAGCACCGCCACGGCAATTCCGATGGTCCAGCTGAGAAGGGATCCCACCAAAACATATTCCGTGTGTTTGCGGTCTCCTTTCTTATCGTTGAATCGCAGAAGTGATTTGGCTGCTACCAGAAATCCCAGAACAGAATGGGCCCCAATAAGGATACTCATCAGGATGATGATGCGTTCGAAATAGCCAATCCACTTCCCGGCATTTTCCAAAGCATACTGGTCGGGTGCATCAAGGTCAAAATTCTGCATGAAATACGATACCACAAGCGAAGTAGGACGAAGCATAAGCAGCAGTGCCGGTGCTATTACCAGGACCGGGTAGGGAGTGTGCCATTGCCAGTCATCAATAGCCAGTTGCAGAAACCCCACTTCAGTTTCAGAATTTACGATCAGGATTGACAGGGTAATTATAACCGCCATGTGCAGTGCCTGGTCTGTTAGGTAAACACTGAGCGTATTTTTTTGATAGGATTTCCATACATCTATACCCCAGTGGGTAATTAGTATGACTGCAGCGGCCCACCATAATTCAAGGTTCCAGAGCAGGAGCCAGGCCACCATCGTATGCATGAGAATATGGAGAAGAAGCCTGGAGGAACGCTCTTTATTTTTTCTGCGGTCTTTGATCCATGAAAGCGGTTGTAAGGTGAAGTCGCCAAGGAGGTGAGCGAGTAGCAGTAGAAGGAAAACAGTCATGCAGGTGTATCTTTAGGAGGTTTGGAAAGAGTTTCAACCAGAAATTCAAAATACTGAAGAACGGGCGGTATGAGCTTCCACTGGGCTGATTCTATCCGCTTGTAGGCAGCCGATGGATTAATACCGAGTTTTTCTCCCAGTTGTTCATAGGTAAGGTTTTGCAGACGTCCCAGCACGGCCTCGGCCTGTAGTTTATTCCAGGCTCTTATGTGAACATCTGCAAGTATGCATATCGTTTCCAAAACCGCATCAGTTAAAGGTTCTCCGGTGGAAATGGCCAGATGAAGCTCTCCAGATTCCAGGTTATCAAGGCCGCGGCCTGACAGGCGGAAGGCACTCCCATCCGAACTGCTCAGGGTTTTTCCATGGAGTTGAATCTCACCCAGCCCGATGGAAATCCGCGCATCGATCATCGATCCTTTATCGGTATTGAAATTCTTCTTGAGAATACAGCGTAGTTCAATAGCGATAGCCAGGGCATCCTTTGGGTTTTTGGGCAGTAACTGAAAGGCATCACCCCGGGTGATCACAAAATTATTTTTGTCTCCAGCGAATCTTTCGAGCTCCTGCCACAGCAGAGCCTCCAGCTCCTTTCGCTGAGGGGCTGAAAGCCTGGAGGAACTGACCACATCCCCGGATAGCACAGCTGCAGTGTTTTTCATTATTCACCTTTAAGGGTGAAAATTACGAATATTTAGTCAATTGGGTGATTATTCTTATTATTTAGTCTTTTGGGTGGATATAAAAAAGAATCATCCATTCCTGTCCTATAGGCAGAACTACTTTCGTACTACCCTTAGACAACAATAAATCCTTCTAAATTATTTACCATGAAAAAATTACTACTATCATTATTCGTGATTGCCGGCCTAACAGGCCTACAGGGGCAAACTCTGGACATAATAACAGAAATAAATAACTCC
>CAZNMG010000120.1:0-13140 GCA_964574075.1 uncultured Owenweeksia sp. | reverse complement strand
GGATTGGTAAGTACTGAATATGCATCGCCATTAAGGGAAACGCTGGCACCACCAAGCCCTATCGAACGGGGACTTAGATCGGTTTTGAGGAAGCTCATTGTGGATAGCCCTGCTCTTTCCCCTCCGTAGTTGGGAAGTATTTGGGCTGAGGTTTCACCTACCCATAGACTGATCAATACAATTATTAACTTCTTCATCATCGCTTAAAATCTAAAAGCTATTCCATAAAGAATCTGGCGCGGTGGCAGGTACCGGGCAGGGTTCCTTGGATCCGTTCCCCTTTCCAGCGGACTGTTGTACCGGGGGTCACGCCAGCTGCTGGGTACATCATCGCCATACTCATAGGCGCGGCCGGTAACCGGATTGATAATCTGCCCGTTTTGGTTATTCAGGAGATTTCTTACCTCCAGGCTAAGGGATATTCCTCTTGAGCCAAGGCCCAGGGGCAGACGATAGCCTACTTTAAGATCTACATTATGCCATGGCTTTCCGGTTTTAGAAAGGTATTGACTGATGATTTCCTCATACTGCGGGCGGCCCAGTTCATTATGAGAAGCTAAAAAGTAGGGTGTATAGCGGTAGCCACTTGTGTACTGGTACGATAGAAAAATGTTGAACCCGGTTAGGTTCAGTCCTGCAATCGGAAGGGTACTGTCGGGTTCAAACACTATTCCTGTATTGATGTTCCAGGGGCGGTCAAAAGCCAGGTACTGGGCTTTTGTAGTAGGAACCTCACCCGATTGCGCTATCTGAAGGGAGGATTCGCGGGCCGAGTTACTCTTGCCTTTAGCCACCTGGTAGGCAGCGTTGGCAAAGGTTCGGAAGTACTTGCCCAGGCGATATTGTAAACCAAGCTCTGCACCATAGATATTGGCATAATCCTGATTGATGAAAAAGGTCTTGGTATTGTTTCGGCCTGATTGATCCTGTACAATTACGCTCCGCGATACAATGTAATCAAACCTGTTGTTGTTAAAAGCCGTAAGGGTAAAAGCAAGATCCTTGGTGAGTTTGGATTTATACCCAATTTCGTACGACACATTCACCTCCGGGTCAAGGTCAGGGTTTCCTAGGCTGGAGAGGAAGGAACGGTCCTGGTAGGTAGGGTCAAGGCCGGCATAAATAAAGCGGGGGTGGGGCAGACGCATACTATGCCCGTAGTTGAAGTACAGCACATTGTTTTCCGTTACAGGAAAGGATACATTGATACGCGGCAGCAATCGGCCTTTCCAGCGCAGACCAAAGATACCTGCCGTTTTGCGAAGGTAATCCTCCCTTACCTGATCTATAACCGGTGCTTCAGGATCATTTACGGCATCATCTGCAAACTTGCCCGGTGCCCAGGTATTGAAACGCAGGCCGAGCGTGGCAATTATTCCTTTATAGGAGATCTCATCCTGAATGAAAAAGCCAATTTCGCGGGGTTTCACCTTCCAGATGTCGTTACTGCTTCCGATGCTTATGTTTTCTGTGGTGATCGAATCATTGATACGGATAGGCGCCCCAACCCAGGGTTTACTTACATCCACCCACTGGTATTCGGTAAAGGTATTTTGCACACCAAAACTCAATTCATTGGTTTGGTTGGGGATGTAAGTAGCTTTCAGGTTGGCCGTCCATTCACTTACATAGTGATCGTGCCAGGTGGGCGTTATACCTCCGTTGTTTACCAAGCCACCATCGCTGGTATTTACGTAGTAGATCCCCAGTTGCTGGTTACTGCCGTCAAAAATGTCAACCGGGTAGGTGATGATATTATCTTCATCGAGTATCTGATCCACCGTTTGGGTGCGGAAAAGGCGACCATTGGCATCAGCACGGAGGTTGGTAAACAGGCGCCCACCGGTAAGGCTCAATCCCCAGCTTTTGCTTATCAGATGGTTGATGTTGAGGGTCGATAAGTTGGATTGGTGGGTGTAGGTGGTGGCATTGTCAAGGTTTAAACTGCGCGTGTATTGGAAACCCGGAGTAAGGATGGCGTCAAAACCCACGATCTGTAGCGAGCGCGTATTTTGGTTAATGCCCAACGAATGAAGATTGCTGGCGGTAATTTTGGTGCCCGGCTTCAGTTGGTAGCTCAGCTTAAGGGTATGAGTGAAATTATTGTTTTGACGGGGCGCCCAGAGTTCAGGATCCGCGGTAAATAGGGAGCTTCGTAGCTGGTCAGCCTGGGTACCGAAATATTCATCGGTGAGGTACACCGTACCACTGGTAAACAGCGTGAGTTTCTTTCGGGTCCCGGGGATTGGTGTCCCCAATGAAAGCTCAAGGCGGTCGGTATTAAATGAAGAGGGCACATCGCTGTTGTCAATATAATCGCGCTGCCAGCTTCCGGCAATTTCAAAATTTTCGCCTCCCTCGCGTATGGTGGTGTTTACCACACCTGAACTGCCTCCGCCAAATTCGGCCCCGGCACCACCGGTTATCAGGTCGATGTTTTGAATGGCGTTGCTGCCCACATCCACACCAAAGCCAGTACCGGCCAAAGGATCCTGGGCACTTACGCCATCCACAATATACTCGGTTTCATAAACGCGGGCGCCCCTTATTTGTAAACCGTCCTGGGTTTTGGTGACTCCTGCCTGTAGCGAAAGTACCTCCTGTACATCCCGTACATTCATCTCAGCGATCTCATTCTGGCTAATACTTATTTCAGAGGCTGCTAATTCGAGATCAATCTGGCTGCTGCGCCCTACAACTGTTACCTCATTCAGGGACTCTGTTTGTTCCCTTAGCTTTATGTTTAGAGTCTTTGCTTCGCCAGGAGCAAAGGAAATACCTGTAAATATTTTGGTTTCATATCCTATGAATTGTGCTTTCACATCATAATCACCAGGCTTAATGCCACTTATCACGTACTCCCCGTTAAGGTTGGCTGCTGTTCCTTTATAGGTACCTACCAGCATTACAGACGCTCCGATGAGAGGTTCGCCTGTAGTGGCATCGGTGAGCACACCATTCAATGACGCCTCCTGCTGGGCATGCAGCGAAAAAATACCCGCAATAATCAGAAAGGCTGTTATGAAGCTCTTAAAATTCATTGATCAGGATTTCTTCAAGTAGTTGTTCCAGTTTGGCGGGATCGTTGTCGTAATCATGAAGCTGAAGCGCAAAGAATACCTGAGAAAGTACACCGTTTGGTCTGCGGATTACAGCAATAATATCAGTACCTGTCCAGCCCTGAAGCTTCAAAAGTTCGGCACGGTAAAAATCATCCGAGTCCCCTGTACCGACAATGGGAACGATCCCTGATCGAACACTGGAGGTGCCAAGGGCAGGAAAGTTACCGGGGAAGACAGGGATCAACGCGCTGTCCGGTGACTGAATGCGGGCCTGGCCCTGAGCGGGAACTACGAGGGATTCCACAGGATAGGGGCCGCTTAGTTCACTCAGATCTTTCTCCTTCGAAAAGCTTGTGGTTATAAAGGATTTTCCTCCATCATTGTGGAATTTTTGCATCACAGGAGCCATAAACTCAAGCATTGTTTTGGTAGTTCCTGTTACTTTATTGGTGAAATCCTCCTGGCCGGTATTGGCGAAAATGATATCATACCTGGTGGTGATCAGCTTAAATGTAGGATCCCAGTAAGATGGAAGATGGGCTCCGGTGATATCCAGGCCATAGGCGAGGAGGTCATAGGGAGCATTAATGGTGTTGAGATAGGAGCTGTATTCATTGGTGATACTGGCACTTTGCCCTGATACCCACAGAATTTCTGCCCCCGGTGTTTTGTTTTTAAAGTAAAAGCTGTCGGCAGTATCAATGGCGCTGGTGGTACCTGCCTGGTCAGTTGCCCGGATCTGTACGTGGTTTACAGCATTTATTTCCACCCCTTCAATGTCGGTGATTGCCGGTGCGTCATCTGTACCATAGTAAAGATCCGCAGTGCCAGGGCCCGATTGATTGGTTGTTGTGAGCAAAAAAGAAATAAGGTCTTGCTCAAGGTTGATCGCATACCAGGGGCCATCATTAAACCTTACTTCCACTTTAGTAAGTGATTCATCACCATCAGGGTCGGTGGCGCTCCACGGAAAGGTTGCTGCGAGTAATGCAGTATCAGCCGGCCCGGCATCATCGTTAAAACTGGCTATGGGAGCAGTGTTTTTTAGAGGCACCGACAGGTAGGCTGGTGTAGGGTCCGTATTTCCATCATCATCGATGGCACGCACATAAAAGTCAATATCTGCAGTATCCTGTCCGGCAGGGATGTCAAATGAAAAAGTGGAGTCCTGTACAGAGGTAAAGCCCCAGTTCTGGTTGTCGAGAGAAATCTCAAAACCATCGATATAGCCATCGGAATCAGTACCGTACCAGCTTAGGGTAACAGTGGAGTTGAGGCGGTTTTCACCCGAAAGGTTAATGGCTTCAATGCTGAGATAGGTTTCAGGAAATTTATCAGCATGAGGTGTTCCCTTCTTACATGACTGAAAGAGTCCGGAAACCAGCAGGCAGCCCAGGAAAACCGGTGTGAAGAAGGTTAGAGGTTTTGAATTACCCATTTTTTTAGAGGTAAAAAGGAAGGAGAGATCCTGAATGATTCTCTCCTTCCCTGAAATGGTTTACTTGGTTACGATAATTTTAAAGCTGCCGTAGTCACTATTGGTGCTGCCACTTACTTTTAGAATGTAAAGACCGGGGGCCAGAGCCGAAACGTCAATCGTGATAGTTTCCCCTCTGCCGGAGGTGGCACTGGCTACCATTTTACCTTCAATGTTAAAGACGGTGGCCGTGGTAGCAACTTCATCAGCTACGGCTACGTTCACATGATTGGAGGCCGGGTTAGGATAAACCTCAACCAGCTTTTTACCTCTCAATTCTTTTATGCTGAAGCTTGGAGTAATGCAGCCGGTGGTATCAAGATCTACATTCAGTCCCTCAATGTCATGGTTGTTTCTCGGGGTAAGTTTGAAGTTGCCGAAGGCATACCAAAGAATTCCCGTCATGGCATCCATGGTCATGGTATCACTGGTCACGATGGGAGGGTAGAACATATTTCCATCAATGGAATCCCATCTTGCTTCAGTTACCAGTTGTACGTACAGCGATGACTGCGCAGAAGTATTGCCGGTTTTACGGCCTGCAAGTACCCTGCGATATTCATCAGGGTTGGTGGCGTTAGGATTGGAGGAAATGGCATATTCACCAAAATTGTCCAGTTTGGGGTTCACCACATAAACCTTTCCGCCAGGAGCGGGATTGCGGTAAGTGATAAGCATACTTTCATACTTTTCAAGGTCCGAAGCCTGGCTGGTTGATCCGGGATCGAGCTCCACAGGCTCCACCTCGGCCCTTATACCCGTGCTGGTGATGTTGCTCACCAAAAGCTGGGTGTACCCAAAAGATTCCTGAACAGTACCGGTAACTTCAACAAACTCATTTCGGTAGAGGTTAGCCAGGTCCAGTGAACCTCTGAGGCCAATACCGGCATACTCAGTGGCTGCCGTATCCTGCAGGTAAACAAAACCAAGGTCACAATCGCGTTCAGCGGCAGTAACAACACCACTTACAGTTACGGTCTGCCCGTCAAAGGGCGAATCTCCACTACCTCCGGTTGAAGGTGTCTGGATATCCATAATAGTCAATCCGCCATCGCGCACAAAAATGAAGGCTACGTTTGGATTTTGCACGGATGAACTTTGCGGGTAAAGGCTGATGGAGGTATCGTTGTCTACCGCCCTGATATAATAGGCAATATTGGTATTATTAGCCTGTGCAGGAATGGTGTAGCTGTAGGTGTTTCCTGTGGTGAGGACCATTGGAGCCTTAGAGTAGGCACTAATGGGATCAGTTGTGTCGTTGGTCCAGAAAATATGAACCGAATCAATGGAACCATCCGCGTCAATAACATCGGCACTTACTACGATAGGATCTGTGCTGGAGGGGACATTGGGAGAAATAGTCACATTGGAAATGGCAGGTAAAGCTTTACCTACATCATAATGACTAGGATCAAAAGGATGAATCCTGTAACCCTGACCTGTTCCACCGGTGCATCCGTTACCTGAGTGTTCTACAACACCTTTAAGTGAATTGTAAAATGTACCAACCGAAGGAGGGGTAAAACTACCATTGGTAGCCGGTGAATTTGGATTAATAGTGGTCCACGAGGGGAGATGCTGGGCCAAAAAGAAGTCATACACCTGCATCGAATTACCGGCAGAGTCGGCTACGGTCAACTCCACACGTGCACTAACACCACTGCCAAACTGGTTTACGTTGGTCACGGTTACGTTGTTCACTTCTATAAACACCCCTTCCCACTGCTCACCGGTGGTAAGTTTGTTCACCTGGTTTTGATCATTGAGATCAGCAATATCCACCTGTGCCGGGGTAAAAGTTGGAAAGTTGCTGGGTTCAATGGTGAGCGAATTATCATTGAGGGGCTGAAACTGAGTGGCACTTGCAAATCCTCCCACAACTCCCGTTATTTCCACGAGGTCCCCCGAAATAAGGGTGGTAAAGTTTGCGGTGGCCTGATTTGTCTGCCAGTTTACACCCATCACCTCAAGTCCTGTTCTTGGCCCAACAGCACCACCATTGGCAGTGTCATTGATCCAGATAAAAGGGCGTGCGCCATTGGCACCGTTTATTGAGCTCGAAGCTACTTCGCTAAGATTGCCGGATGTTACTACATAGCCCACTACTGTTACAGTGTCGCCAAAATAGCTGCTGGTATCGTTGCAGTTAGCGAGCATGGCAGGGGTGGCATCATTGATGTCCGATACCTGCACGAGCGGCTGACTGTAAAGACTGGCAGAAAAAATGACTGCCGCAAAAAGGGTAAAAATACTTCTCATAGGATTGATTTTAATTAAGCGTTCTTATTTTATGATTACGAATTTTCCACTTGTTTTTTCACCGCTGTCCAGATCTTCAACAGAGAACATATACAATCCCCGGCTTATGATCTGGCTCTCTGAACTCAGCAGGTCCCAGCCATGCTCACCACCGGAAAAGACATTTTCATCCGGATCTTCGGAACTGAAAGTGCGGTACCACCTTATATCTTCACCGGTATAATTTTCATCATGCCGGATCTGATCAATAAAATCACCTCCGGCCGTATATATCCTTATAATACAGCGTGCCGGGAGGTTTGCAAAAACCAGTTTACGGCTTTCTTCCTGAAAGTTGGAGCGTCCTTCCCAGGCGGCACCATAGTAATAAGGGTTGGGGTAAACAAAGGGTGCGTTGTTCTCCGGATTCTCATTTGGTCCCGTTCCGGGGTAAGTTCGAAAGTCGTTGGCCAGAAAACTCGATTCCAGAGATTCGATATTGCGCTCGTTGTCTCCTTCATCAAAAGCGGTTACCGCCACGGCATACTGCCAGCCATTGTTGAGGTTGTTTATGACGTACTTAAACTCATAACTGGTGGTATCCCCTTCAAAATTATGCGGCTGGTCCAGTTTAATGCTTTCAAATCCGGTATCGAAAAAGAGGCCGTTGCCTATACTGTCATACTGCGCTACCAGATTGAGGTCAGTAGTCAGATCGAAGGTGCCGGTAACATCAAACCCAAGCTTGCTGAGGTATATTCGATACCCCTCAAAATCTTTTCTGCTGCTGATGGGATCAACAGTGTGTACGGAATTGTCACTCCAGTAGATCTCGATTTTCTCATCGCTCGCAATCACCCTGGTGTGGGGGGTGGCCGGTGGCGTAGGAAGCACAAATCGGGTGATCTCTCCATCGCCATCCACATCCTCGTCATCATCTAAAATCCCATTGAAATTTAGATCTTCTCCATTAAAGGTTTCCTGGGCAAAAATGGCATTGCCAATAAGGTTTTCACGCTGGGCCAAGGTGTTTGCTGCTGTAGGGTTTCCATCGTCATTCTTTTTGGCCAGCACGTAGGCATAGGTTACCGTGATCTCATCTCCGGGTTCAAACCGTGCAAAGGGCCCTATACTTACAAGGTCTGATCTGTTTCCGGGCTGCTCCAGTATAGCCTGGTAATCCAGGTTGCCGGGGCACCCCGGATCTGAGGGATTATTCCAGCAAGGGGAATGGTTAAGGCCGTCAGCCATTTTCTGAAGGCGTTGCTGATCATTGTTAGGAGCGGCAAACTGTGCGGTAAAGTCATTGAAAACCCAGGCGTGATAATTGGCTTCCATGTCTTCTTCTTCCATCATCCCGGTAAGCTCGTTAAGATTGCTATCAATCAATGGATGATGAAAACCTTCCTTATCGGTAGCTCCCAGAAATTTTTGACCGATGTAGCTATCGGAAAAACCAACATCACCGGCTGCATCAAAACAGTAGGCCAGTTGCAGCGAATCCATATAGCCATTTCCGCCTTTGTTGAAAAACTGCGCCCCGCCTGATCCAGGGGGTGTTACATTAATGTTGCGCACAACCGTGTTGTTGTAGAGGCCAACGTGAAAATCATCGTAGTAGTTGGGGCTCTCGTTACGAATGGTAACATGTACAAACACTACAAAATCCGCGAAAAGATAATTCCAGTTGTAGGTTTCCATCTCCACTGCAATGCCCAGTGGTAAATGGTTCGGACCGCCTATTTCTATTCCAGTACCGGGAATGAATTCAACCGTGTCAGAAAAGTTGCTTACAAAGTCTTCATGTGATATAGCACCGGCCGTATAAAAGCGGCTGTCGAAAAGGGAACTACGGGTTTCGAGCGGCTCGCGGGTATAAGTTTCAAAACCACCTGCCCCGGCAGTAAAGCCGGTAGGGTTATCAATGGCTGCCGTGGTAACCCTCACTTCACCGCCATTGAGGCGGCCGCCAAACCAAAGCCCGCCTTCAAAGAGATGCTCTATACCCGAGCCGGCCGGATACTCGCAACTGGGTTCGCCTGTTCCGGCACGGTATTCGTCAAAGGAATTGCCGAAGGTTCCAAAGTTGCTCACGCTCATCCGCACATTGGAAACTGAAGTAACTTTTCTTTGGAAATCATCCTGGGCAGAGGCATTGAAAAATACCAGCAGGCACATTGGAAAAAGGAGTTTCAAATGGTTATTGACCATAACTTTCCCTGATGATTTTCTTTGTAATTACCTGACCCTGGTCATCGGCAAAGCTTAAGAGGTAAATTCCATTATTCCAGGTGGAGGTGTTGACGCGAAGCTCTGTTTCGTTCCCCTGTAGCCGGGTGTGCAGAACCACTTTGCCGGTAATGCTGGTTACCATAACTGAAAGCGGCTGGTTGAGAACCTGCTTCCGGCTTAGGATCAATTCGTTGGCGAACGGACTGTTGTAACGAATATCATTTGAATTCATCCTGTTTTCCGCCAACCCTATGCCGGAGAGTTCCACTTCAAAACTCGCCACTACCGGCAGGTGATCACTGAATTCATAAAGAGCATCGGCCATGGCCGGGGTTACGGAGGTGTTGGTGCCGGCATTTATAGACTGGTTAAAATGAGCCCCGTCATTGCCAATGGTCCGGTAGCTGTTGAACTTAAAGTTCATTTTGTCGGAGGAGTTTTCGATGCCCTTTGACATCAGAATAAAATCAAAGCGATCATCCATACCTCCGCTGGAATAATAGCAGTTGCTGCTCGAGGAGTGGGTGCTTTGAGTGTGATAAGCGGCAAAGTTGCTATTGTTGTGCCACGAACCGTTCTGCGAAACCGGGTCAACAAATCTTTCATGGCTTACCGTGTAATTGATTAGTTCCTGATAGGCGGACTCGCTGCTTGTGTACACGTTAAAATCTCCGCAAAAGATCACATTTTTATCTGTCACACTATTGGAAAGGTGGGCCATAAGTGCTTCAGCAGCCATTTGGCGCTCGCTGGCATCGGATGAGGTATTGCCCGCCTTGAGATGTGCCACTACCACGGTGAAAAACACGGTGTCTGCCCCGAGCTTAAGACCAGGATCCTTGTAGTACAAGCGGTACAGGTCAATAACCCGTACCAGGCTCAGGTTGTTGAGGGCATGGGTTACTGCTGATTGACTTTTGAGTGCAAAGCGCGTACTGTCATAAAACAGCATATTAGTGATGGTGCTGGAGCCGTTATTGGAGTATTCCGCACTGGTATAATCCTGCTCGCCATCGGTGTTGATTACGTTGCTGAGAACCGAACGTGCCGCGGAGTTATCAGCAAAAGCCACGATCTCATTCACGCAAAGTATATCGGGTTGGGTTGCTTTAAAAACGGTTTTAAAGGCAGCGTCTTTTTCGGAGGGCGTCAGAGGCTGGGCGCAGGGGAGGCCATTGTACTTGTAGTACATCAGGTTGTAGGTCATCACCTTAAACTCCGCTTTTTGAGCACAAAGCGTAAGGGAAAAGAGGCTCAGAAAAAACATGATCAACTGACGCATACAACCTTCGGCAAAATGAGCGGCAAATATACTTACAATCGCGCAAAGGTCTCAGCTAAGGAGAGGTTATCTGATGGTTAATTTTCATTTCTTGTCGTCCTTATCATCATCGCCAAACAGGTCAAACTGAATGCCGGAATTTTTTTCCTCAGAATTTTCCTTCTTGCCGTCAAAGATCTTCTTCAATTCTTTTTTCTGCTCCTTCAGATCATGGCTTATTGACTGGCTTATTGCTTCCCGGTCAAGCGTAATGGCAGGATCAATGGCGCTGCCGGTCATGCTGATGAAAATGTTGGGTTCGTCCTCTTGTTCCACTTCCACCAGGTGCTTGTCAAATTCAGTGTTTCCGCTCTTCCGGCTTCGCTGTTTAAAAAGTACATCCGAAAGCTTCAGTCGCATGGTGTAATCAATGGTATTGTCGAAGCGGTGCCGCCCGCGGATGGCCAGGTCCATTACATTGCTGTTTACATTCATTTGAGGAATTACCACTTCGGAATTGCGGATAGTGATCTCATTTTCGAGGCGGTCAAAACGGACATCCTTTAGTTCATCTATCCGCGCAAAGCGGGAGAGGGCCAGCATTGGTTCGTAATTTTTGAGATTCCCATTCTGTATGATCAGCCTGGCGGTAAGATCTACAGTAGCCGGGTCTACTTCAAGGTTTTTAGACATCACGGCAGTCATTCTCATATTGGCATCTGCCTGCCCGTAGATATTGTCAGCGGCTATGGCCTCCTGGCCAAAATCGCGGAAGCTCATAAAAAGGTCGTGCATATTTACATTACTTACCACCAGATTTGCGGCCAACAAATAATGCGATTCCGGACGCGTATCAATAGTAAAACCTCCGTTGTAAAGCCCTTCGTCTGCCTTCATTTTAAGAGAACGGCCGGTAATTACACCGTCATTTACATCCAGCTGCCCACTTATATCTGTGGCATGGAAGCGGTCAAAGGTGAACCGGTTTACCTCGAGGTTCAGGTTGAGATCTACAGATCGTACGAAATCGAGGTTGTAATCCTCATCACCCCCGGTTCCGCTTGTGATAAAATCTTCCATTACCAACTCCTGTGAGCGCACCCTGGTGTCAATAAAAAGGCGTTGCTCGGCAAAAAAAAGGTAATTGAGAACGTTGCCAAATATCCCCGAGAGGTAGATATCACTGCGGCCTGTCCGGAAGAAGAAGGAGTTTACGCGAAGATCATTATCATTAAAAACGAGATCCCCGTTAAGGGCTTCTATTCGTTTGTCCGAAGTTTTGAAGTTAAAGGATATCTCCTCAAGCTTAAAGCTTCCGCGGGCTTTGGAGCGCTTGAGTTCCTCAGGCTTTATTTCACTGAGGGAGCCAAAGCGGTTCTCCAGATGGAGATCAACCACAGCCCGGCCCGAAGGATTCTGAAGCGTGTCCAGCGGCAGAAGAAGCAGCCATTCACTCAGCGCCAAATCGCTTTTTAAGTCGAGCACCACGTAGGGATTTGAAAAATCTGTTATTTGAAGCCCTCCGGTAAACTGTCCCGAATGCCCCCGCCCGCTGAAATTTTTCAAAACCAGTTTATCCGTCCCGTCTTCCAGAAGGTAACGTCCGGTAAGGCTAAGATCGCGGATGCGGGCGTCATACAGGCCACTGATGCTGGCTCCGCTCGTTTGGTAGCCCGCCCGTATTACCATCGGTTGGTCATTAGGAAATTCCCCGTGAAACTGGAGGGCGGCTTTGCCATTTACCTCCACATTTTCCGGCAGGCTTGCCCAGTTTTGCCGTTTTATAAGGCCCCACAGCGACTTCAGGTTTACCCCCTCTCGCGATGCTTTTACGGTTACCAGTTCTTCAAAAATGCCGCTTGTAAAGTTTACGGCAATGTCTTCCACCACGGCTTCACCATCTTCAATGAAAGTTTGCTCCCCATTACTTCGCAGCGAAAAACTACCCGTAACAGGTACCTCCTGGAGGTAGGTGGTGGTTTCTAAAAGAAGGGAGTCTACATGCATGTCAGGGCTGCACTGCAATCGGTAATCATTGTCGGCAAAAGTTCCGGAAAGTTCAAAGGTGTTTACTTGCCCCGCAGCATAAAAGGCACTGCTTTGGTGATCCACTGCAAGGCGAAAGTCTTCGAAAAACACTTCTTCCAGAGTAAAGAGTGCTGAGCTTTCCTGGGTGCTATCGCTCCGCCAGATCTGGTAATTGGGAAGATTATCCTCGGGCATCCTGATATGAACCGTACCATGGTGGAGGGAAATGCGCTCAATGCTAAGGTCAGAGGTAAGCAGGTTCCATAGACTGAACTCAAAAAACATTTCTGAGGTGTAGAGAAGGGTGTCGCCTGTGCTTCCCCCATAACCCGGACAGTATACTTCAGTGAAGCGCAGGGAGGCCAACGGAAATTTTCGCAGCGAGACGTCTACCTCGCCCACTTCCACGGGTACGCTCAGCAGTTTGTTTGATTCGGTGACTACTGAATGGATTATTTTGTCGCGGTTGGCATAAAGAATGGTGATGAATGCCGCGAGTAGAATTATAAGAGTGCCCGCCAGCCAAAGGAGTACCTTTTTCCAATTTTTCCTCATTGAGGTGCGCCCTTTTAGGTTTTTATACAGAACGTAAAGCTACTGCAATAAGTCTGTCCATCCATAAAAAAACCCCCGGCAGATGCGGGGGTTTTTAACAATGTGTTGAGGCTTTCTTATCTACCTTTATCTACCTTGTAGCCATGCTTTTCCAAAAATGCGATCTTCTCCTGAATGACCTTCTTGGAGCGCTTTCCCATTTCCTTATCGATGCCTCTCTTCAGGCCTTCAAGTTCTTCCATTGAGAATTTTCCCAAAAACTGGCTTGAAAATAATGCCTTGAGAGT
>CAZNMG010000119.1:0-3641 GCA_964574075.1 uncultured Owenweeksia sp. | reverse complement strand
TATTGCCCTTTTTTTATTTTACCGCTACTGGGAAGGAGTTGGCATCGATACCCAACGCATCCGGAGTGACTTTCCAGTGGAGGCCAATCCTCTGCTCAGAGTTGTTCTGGAGGCTTTTCTTTTCGGAATGCTATCCGAAGTACTTGAGATAATTGCTTTCAGGCAGAAGTTCAAGAGTTTTACTTCTTCTACGTGGCTCATTGTGGTGAGGGTGTTGGGCCATTTCACCCTCTTTATTTCCTACCTCGTAATCAGCCTGGCAACCCGTCACTACATTAATTTTGAGACTTTGAACGGGGCTCTTGATCCTCTCCTGAATATTTTCAGGAACGGCTACATTTTGCAGTTACTCTTTTTCTTTTTAACAATCCTCTTCCTGATGGGGATACTGCGCCAGTTTTATCACCTGGTGGGCCCTTTTAATTTCAGTAATTTTATTCTGGGGCGCTATAGAATTCCCCGCGAGGAGGAGCGGATTTTTTTGTTTTTCGACCTCAATTCGTCCACTCCCCTGGCTGAGCAACTGGGCGATAAGAAATTCAGTAGTCTGCTGCAGGATTGCTTTACGGACCTCTCCGACCTGTCATACGGTCTCAAAGCTCAGACCTACCAATTTGTAGGTGATGAAGCAGTCTTTACCTGGATAAAAAAGGTAGGGTTTAAACGGCAGCGATGCCTCAAATTATTTTTCCGTTTTAAGCGCAGACTGCAAAAAAATGAGAAACACTACCAGAAGTACTATGGCATAACACCCACATTTAAGGCTGCTATGCATTGCGGCAAAACCATAGGTGCCGAGGTAGGCATGGTAAAACGGGAGATCGCATTCCATGGTGATGTTGTAAACACCACATCCCGGATACTGGAAAAATGCCACGAGGTAGGGGAAGAGTTTTTGGTGAGTGAAGAAATCCTAAAGGGGATAGGAAAGCAGAAAAAATATAAGTTCATTGATCGGGGATCAGCCGACCTGCGGGGAAAAAATGACTCCATGAACCTATATGGCGTGGAGTATCAAAAGAGTTAGTTCCTCCTATTCATTTCAAAACGTAGAACAAAGCCCCTGTCTCCTTCGCCTTCACTGCTAATAAAAAGGTCTCCGTTAGTGCCGAAGCAAATGCCTTCAGGCTGGTTTAGAACAAAAGGATAAATGGGATAGCTGGCGACAATGCTCCCGTCCTTTTCCAGCACCAAAATGAGCTTTCCTGTAGATGCCATTAAATAATACCGCTTCTCAATGGGATGATATGCTATGGCCGATGGTTTAAATTTTATCCGCCCCGGTTCATATTTAATACCGGTGGACTTCTCAAGGTAAGTTTCAATGTCAATATTTCTGATGATAAATAGGGGCTCTTTATACAGGTGATTTTCAGCTAACGAAAAGCCGTATACGGCCCGGCCATCCCTCGGGAGGCTATCGCTTTTACCAGCTTCATCCTTACAAGCCAGCAGCAGAAGCTCCTGTTCCGGATCATAGCCCAGACCTTCTACATTATTGGCTGCCCTGAGGGGCGTTATTATTTCCTCAGCTTGTGTCTCAGTGCCTATAGTATGTTTCATGCGATAAAGCCTTCCATCGCTCCTGAGCACAAAAATGTCCTCGCCCACCATTTCAATCCCCTCAAAGTCGCCAGGGTCTTCAAACCTGATCCCATTGAGAACCTCCCTGTTATGGAGATCATATTCGTAAACCTTTCCGTTTTCATCCTCCACCATCATCAGGCTACGCGGTCCCATAAAGCTGAGGCCCGACACTTCGCTAAGGGCATAGGGCAGCACATACTTATTGTCCGGATCCTTTAGCCTGTAGTAGATTTCGCTATTTTCGACAAAAAGAAACAGACTGTCGGCAAGTTCTGTGGAGGGCTTATTATAGGAACAACTCGTAGAGCCAGCCGTTAACAGGACAGCTATTATAGACAGTGTAATAATGGGAGCTAAAAAAAGGCCTTTGCACTTCATGCAGTCAAAGTCTTGATTACGAAATGAAATAAATTAACGTGTGACGAAATCTACCATAGTAAAGGAGGCAGAAAATTACGTCAGGGAAAAGTTTAACCAAGCCGACACCAAAAGGTTGGCTTACCACAATATGCGGCACATAGAAGCGGTGGTGAACGCCACCAGAGAAATTGCCGAGCACAGCAACGTTTCGGAAAAAGAAAAGGAAATACTATTGCTTGCCGCATGGCTCCATGATATTGGTTATCTCATAAAAGGTAATGGCCACGAAGAAGAAGGGCGGAAATCAGCTGAGGAATTTCTGACAGAACGCAATTATCCCGAAGAGGACATTGTCACCGTAGGAGAATGTATTATGGCCACACGCATGCCACAGATGCCGCGCAATAAGCTAGAGGAAATAATTTGTGACGCTGATCTGATCCATCTCGCGGATCCGGAGTATGTCCGCAAATCACAAAATCTTCGGTTAGAGTGGCAGCAACGTCACAATCATCAGGTCACCGACAATGAATGGTTCAGTTCCAGTGAAAAATTCTTGAATCAACATACCTTTTTTACTCCTTATGCGCGCCAGGCGTACGAAAAAACCGTTCAACAAAACCTGGAGGAGGTGAACAGGCTGCGGCAAAAAGGAGATACCAAAAATGGGGATCAGTGAGAGTCAGAGGGTGGTTAAGTGAAGACTATTATTCACCTTCCGGAACTTCACGTGCCACTTTGTCTTCATTAATCTTTTTCAGATACCTGTAGAAATCATGCTGGGCACTCACAGGTTTATCATTTGTCTGTTTCATCAGTTGGTTCTTCCCGTGGTGATCTATCTGCACCACCTGTTGATTATCGCTCCACTGCAATTCCAGAAGCTTAAGTAAAACCTTACGGATTTTAGATGAATAAATAGGAAAAGTAACCTCCACCCGGTTGTGCAGGTTGCGGTTCATCCAATCGCAGGATCCCAGATAAACCTCTTCCTTGCCCCCGTTGTAAAAATAAAATACCCTGGCATGTTCCAGGTATCGCCCTACAAGTCTTTTCACCTCAATACCATTAGTGCCGGGTACCAGGCAGCAAATGCTGCGTACCAGAAGTTTCACCTCCACTCCTGCACTGGCTGCTTCATACAACTTGTTTATGATATTTACTTCCTCCAGGTTGTTGATCTTGATCATCATTCTGGCTTTTTTCCCGGCATTGGCCGCTTCAATCTCGCGGTCGATCAATTCCGTAAATCGGTCAAGGGATCCAAACTGTGAAACGATAAGCCGCTTGAATGGCTTGGGCTCCTCCTTGTTCAGTAAAAAGAGAAAAACCCGGTTTAGCTCCTTATTCATGGAATAGTGAGTGGTAAAAAGGCCGTGGTCGCAGTAAATACGGGCGGTGGTCTCATTGAGATTTCCTGTGCCGAAGAAGCCGTAATACCGGAGCTTCCCATTAACCCGCTTGGTAATTTGAGCCACTTTTGCGTGCACCTTAAGACCGGGCATGCTATAAATTATATTGGCCCCGGCATCCTTCATCCTGCGCGCCCATTCGAGATTATTCTTTTCATCGAACCGGGCCTTTACCTCCATAAATACATTCACCTCCTTTCCACTTCGCGCGGCCGAAACCAAAGCCTCTCCGATTATCGACTCCTGCGCCATCCTGTAAAAGGTGACATTAATGGCTTCAAC
>CAZNMG010000118.1:0-7292 GCA_964574075.1 uncultured Owenweeksia sp. | reverse complement strand
CGTAGGATTGGGCTCAGCTAAAGGATCTCCTTCCGGCACCGTGTCTTCTTCTACTTCCAAACTTTCCCGTGGCGGCACCACAGGGGTTTTATTGAGGTTTTCGATCACACCTTTATAGATCTGCTTCATCAGGTCAGGGTGGCGACTGTAGAAGTCAAAACTGGTTTCGAATTCTTCCTTTCCGGCATTGTACTTCGAGAAAACCTTGGCGTGGTAATCATCTACATTCAAAGAATCATCGCCCATTATCTTTTTTCCTACCGAGGCCCCCTCAATGAGGTGAATATCCGTAAGAAAAAGGGTCATCGTATCAATGGTTATAACATCATCAGGTATTTTGATCTCCTCCTTTGGGGAACAGGCCGAAAACAGAAAAACTATCGCCAGGCTAGCGATTAAAAGTAAGGCGGCTGGCTTTCCTGCTTTCATTGATCTTTCCATTGTCATATACCAAATGCCCGTTTACAATTGTATGAGTGATGCGTGAACGAAAGGTAACCCCCTCAAAGGGTGACCAGCCACATTTGTACAAAAGGTTGTCCTTCTTTACCGCCCAGGGTCGCGATGGGTCCACCAGCACGAGGTCGGCAAGATAACCTTCGCGTATAAAGCCCCGCTCCTTTATGTTAAAGATGAGAGCCGGATTGTGACACATTTTCTCTACCAGGGTTTCAATGGTCATTTCTCCATCGCGCACAAACTCCATCATAGCAGGCAGGGCGTGCTGCACCAGCGGCCCGCCACTTGGTGCCTTGGTATAAACCTGCTTCTTTTCCTCGAGTGTATGTGGGGCATGGTCAGTGGCGATCACATCGATCTTGCCATCAATTACAGCTTTAAAGATCGCCTCGCGGTCGCTGATCTCTTTTATGGCCGGGTTCCACTTAATGAGTGTGCCTTTTTCGGCATAGTCTTCAGCCGAAAACCACAGGTGGTGTACACATGCTTCTGCAGTGATCTTCTTTTTGGCCAGCGGTTCGTCCGTAAAGAGGGCGGTTTCTTCAGCCGTGCTGATATGGTAAACATGTAGCCGGGTACCATGCTTTTTAGCAAGTTCCACCGCAGTTTTGGAGGATTTGAAGCAGGCTTCGCGGCTGCGGATCTCCGGGTGAAATTCTATAGGGATGTCATCGCCATAGCGATCCTTATACTGCTCAAAGTTGAAGCTGATAAGGTTTTCATCCTCGCAGTGGGTGATCACGGGCAGCGGACTTTCGCTGAATATCTTGTCGAGGGCATTTTTACGGTCTACCAGCATGTTGCCGGTGCTGCTGCCCATAAAAACCTTTACGCCCGGAATCCGCTTGGGATCGGCTTTTTTGATCTCATCAATATTATCGTTGGTGGCGCCAAGGTTAAAGGCGAAATTGGCGAGGGAGGTTTCGCTGGCAATGGTGTACTTGTTTTCGAGCTCCGCCAGGGTAACCGCTGCAGGGTTAGTATTGGGCTGCTCAATGTAGGAGGTGATACCTCCCGCTACTGCAGCTTTCGACTCAGAGGCGATGGTTCCCTTATGGGTAAGCCCGGGCTCGCGAAAGTGCACCTGATCATCGATTACCCCGGGCAGCAAAAAACGGCCTTCGGCATCAATGAGATGGGTATCGCTGTTTATCTGGCTAAGATGGCGGTCAATTTTTGAAATGCGGTCGTCCTCAATCAGCAGGTCACCTTCGGTAATCTTGTGATCACTTACGATCCGGGCATTTTTAATCAGGATCCTCTTCATATAATTGTAGGCTCTCCATTTATCGGTAACGTTTAAGAATGTTGCGCATTTTAAGTTGCAACACTCCTAAAACGGCTTCTCTGATAATACTTTGCGACATTTTTGAATTTCCGGCTGTCCGTTCTGTAAAAATTACCGGTATCTCCTTTATTTTAAAACCCAGCTTAAAGGCTACATATTTCATCTCGATCTGAAAGGCATAACCCACAAACTTGATGCTCTTAAACCTTATACGCTCCAGCACTGCTCTGCGGTAGCACATATATCCGGCCGTTGTATCCTCCACCGGGATCCCAAGGATCACCCTCACATACCGGGATGCAAAGTAACTAAGCAACACACGACTCATCGGCCAGTTCACCACATTTACCCCCTTTATGTACCGCGAGCCTATGGCCACGTCATAACCCTCTTCCGAGCAGGTCTGGTGCAGGCGTGGCAGGTCTTCAGGATTATGTGAAAAATCAGCATCCATTTCAAAGAAATACTCATATTCCCTTTTGAGCCCCCAGCTGAAACCATCCAGGTAAGCTGTTCCCAGTCCTTGTTTGCCTTCCCGCTGCAGGAGGTGCAGCCGCCCGGTAAACTCGCCCTGCAGGTGTTTTACTATATCTGCAGTACCATCCGGGGAACCGTCATCCACCACCAGCACATCAAAATCGTGAGACAAGGAAAAAACCTTCCGAAGTAGGGGTTCGATATTCTCCTTTTCGTTGTAGGTAGGTATGACTACGATGGAATCAGACAAGGATCAGTTAGTTTTCAGTGAACGGCAAAAATAACCAAACAAATGGCTTAGCAAGCACCAATGAGGGTAAGCTTTAGGTGTGAAGTTCTGTGAAAGGCCCCGTGTACAATAATTAACATTTAGATTTGTTTTGCTTTTCAATTGAAAGCTCAATGGACTTTTACGGTAAAAAAAATCTCTGGAAATTTATTCTCTTCCTGTTTGCAGTGTTGATAGGGGCGGGCACGCTGTGGTACACTGAAACTTTTTTGGAAGACTTACGTGAACAGGAGGTAAAGGAGGCGCAGGAGTTGGCCGGGGCATACCGCAATATTCTGAATGCTGATGAGCAGGCCAACCTCACCTTTGAGATGACGATCATACAATCTAACACCACCATTCCTGTAATTCTTACCGATGAAAATGGCAACCTCGTTGAAGCTCTGAACGTGGACCGCAAAAAGCTGGAAGATCCGGAGCAGCTGCGCAGGAAGCTGGAGGAAATGCGCCAGGAGGCGGAACCCATTGAAGTGGTGTTTGGCGAGGAAAACCCTCAGCGGCAGTACCTTTATTATCAGAATTCCATCCTCCTCACCAAGCTGCGCTATTACCCCTGGATATTGCTGATGGTGATCTCACTTTTTGTAATCATCGCCTACATCGCTTTCAGCAATGCGCGTAAATCAGAGCAGAACCAGGTTTGGAACGGGCTCGCCAAGGAAACCGCTCACCAGATCGGCACACCACTTACTTCAATGATGGGATGGATTGAGTACCTCCGCAGCAGGAATGTGGGCGAGAATGTGGTGGAGGAGATGGAAAAGGATATCAACCGCCTCAACACTATTACCAACCGCTTTTCAAAGATCGGTTCAAAGCCCCTGCTTAGCCCGCACAATATTAAAGATGTTACCCATGAGGCGGTAAGCTATCTTCAGGCAAGGAGCCCCCGTAAGATCAGCGTGACTTTTGAAGCAGCCCCCGAGGTGGAGGGTCTGCAGATAAAACTCAACAAGCCGCTTTATGAATGGGTGATCGAAAACCTTATTCGCAATGCCATTGATGCCATAGGAACGGCAGGCACCATAAAAGTACGTCTGCGGGCCACCGGTCGGAATGTGGTGGCCGAGGTGGAAGACACCGGGAAGGGTATTGCCGCCAATAAACAGAAGGCGGTTTTCAGACCTGGTTATACCACTAAGAGCAGGGGGTGGGGCCTGGGTCTCAGCCTCGCCAAACGCATTATTGAGGAGTACCATGGCGGCCGTATCTTTGTGGCCCAGTCGGAGGTGGGAAAAGGCACCGTATTCCGTATCTTATTGCGCAAAACTTAAAGATCAGATCTTGGCCGGTATTTATCTTCATATTCCCTTCTGCAGGAAGGCCTGTGTGTATTGTGATTTTCACTTCAGCACCCAATTTCACCGCAAGGGCGAACTGGTGGATGCGCTTTGTGCCGAAATGGAACTGCAGCAGAGTTACCTGGATACCCATGATATCAGTTCCGTATACTTTGGGGGAGGCACCCCTTCTGTGCTTACGAATTCCGAACTGGAGCAGATATTCGATCACCTCCAGCGTCACTTTAATATCCTGCCCGGGGCTGAAATAACTCTCGAAGCCAACCCCGATGATCTTAACCCGGAAAAACTGAAGGAGCTCCAGCAGTTGCCAATAAACAGGCTTTCCATCGGAATACAATCCTTTGATGACGATGACCTGCGCTTTATGAACCGGACACATGATGCCCGGCAGGCACTTCAGTGTGTAGAGACGGCCCGTGATTTTGGTTTCCAAAACCTTAGTATCGATCTTATTTATGGTTTGCCCGGAAGGGATGAAGCACACTGGGAGGAGCAACTAGCCCAGGCCATTGCCCTCAGGGTGCCGCATATTTCGGCTTATGCTCTTACCGTGGAAAAGGAAACGGTATTGGAAAACTGGATCAGGAAAGGTAAAATCGCCCCCCTGGATGAAGATATGGCTTCCCGGGATTTTAACCTCCTACACGACCGTTTGCAGGAAGCGGGTTATCTTCATTATGAAATTTCCAATTTTGCGTTGCCGGGTTACAAAGCGGTTCACAATTCATCGTATTGGCGAGGTGAACCGTACCTTGGCTTGGGACCTTCGGCCCACTCCTTCAACGGGGACTCGCGGCAATGGAATGTCTCCAACAATCAGCTCTACATCAGTTCCATAACCGATGGGGAAATGGCAATTGAAAAAGAGACGCTAAGCCCTGCAGATCGCTTTAACGAAACTGTAATGACTTCGCTCCGCCAGGCCGAGGGAATTGACCTGGACAGGATCGACAGTGAGTTTGGGGTGGAGTTCAGCTATTTTCTGCAGCGTGAGTCAAAACCATTACTCGAAAAGGGACAATTGGTGGAGCAGGACCGGCATCTTTTTATACCTGCACATCAACGTTTTTACAGCGATGGTATCGCCTCCTCACTTTTCTATATTTGAGGCATGCTAATCACCATTGATCATTTTGGAAGGAAATATCGTACCGACCTGCGGAAGGGCATCGATCTTTCCTCACAGCTGGCCCGGCCGGGTGGCGAACTCAAGGCCTGGTATGTGCCGGATGTAGAGAAAAAGCCTGTGGTAACCGAAAACTGGATAGGTAGTGTAGCCAAAGGTTCTCCGGTAAATTTTTTTGATCTGAAGTTTAATCCCCACGGGAACGGTACCCATACGGAGTGCGTGGGACACATATCTCCTGCGCATGAAAGTGTGAACGGTATTCCCGCACCTTACTGCTTCATTGCCCGCCTGGTACATCTAAAGGCTGAGCAGCGGGGTTCAGACCGGGTGATCACCCTGGCTTCATTGAAGGAGCGGGTTAAGAAATGGAATGTGGAGGCACTGATAATCAAAAGTGGTAATTATAAGCCCGGGCATGATTTCAGCAATACAAATCCTACCTATTTTGAGCCGGCCTTGCTGGAGTTTGTACGGGAAATGGGAATCGAGCATTTCCTTACAGATCTACCTTCAGTAGACAGGGAAGAGGACGGAGGCCAGCTCCTTGCACATAAAGCCTTTTGGAATTATCCCCGGGATATCCGGAAGGGGGCTACCATTTCGGAGCTTTTGCTGATTCCCGAGGCTGTAAATGAAGGGCTGTATTGGCTAAACCTGCAGGTGGCGCCATTCGAAAACGATGCTTCTCCCAGCCGGCCGGTGATCTATCCCATCGAAGAGATCAGCTAACCCGAAAGTATTATTTCCATTACCGGAACAAAGAAGCCCTTGGGAAAGTATTATTTCATACTTTTGCCGCCCTTTATTTTAACATTAAATCACAGCCCGTAAGCTATGAAAATGAAACTTTCCCACTTCACCTATAAATTGCCAAAAGAGCTTATAGCTGAACGCCCAACCATACATCGTGATGATAGCCGGCTGATGGTGGTACACCGCAAAACCGGTGAATTTGAGCACAAAAAGTTCAGTGATATCACTGACTATTTTAAAGACGGTGACGCCATGGTGCTTAATAATACCAAGGTTTTTCCTGCAAGGATGTATGGAAACAAGGAAAAAACCGGTGCACGCATCGAGGTTTTTCTTTTACGCGAATTGAATGCCGAAAGCCGCCTATGGGATGTGCTGGTGGACCCGGCCCGTAAGATCAGGATTGGCAATAAACTTTATTTTGGCGAGGATGATAGCCTCGTAGCCGAAGTAATCGACAATACCACCTCTCGTGGCCGTACCCTTCGCTTTTTGTATGATGGCAGCTACGAAGAGTTTCGTGCAAAGCTCGAGGAACTTGGTGAAACACCCATTCCCAAATACATAAACCGTGAGCCGGACAGTGAAGATGAGGAACGCTATCAATCAATTTTTGCCAAACACGAGGGCGCGGTGGCAGCTCCTGTGGCAGGTTTGCACTTCTCAAAGAACCTTATGAAAAGGATGGAGATCCAGGGTATTGACTTTGCCGAACTTACTTTACATATCGGCCTGGGCACCTTCCGCCCGGTGGAGGTTGAGGACCTGAGCAAACATAAAATGGATAGCGAGCAGTTTTGGATTTATGATGAAACCGCCCAGAAGGTAAACCGTGCCATCGACAATAAAAAGAAGGTTTGTGCCGTGGGAACAACCGCTATGCGTGCACTGGAGAGTTCAGTAAGCACTGATGGGCATCTAAAAGCTCATGCCGGCTGGACCAACAAATTCATTTTTCCGCCCTATGAGTTTACGGTTGCCGACAGCATGATCACCAATTTTCATCCTCCTCAAAGCACCCTTATGATGATGACCGCAGCTTTTGCGGGTTATGATCTTACCATTAAGGCCTACAAGGAGGCTATCAGGGAAAAGTACCGCTTCCTGAGCTATGGTGATGCGATGCTGATCCTATAATCACTTTATTATAAGTACTTTACAGCCCGTTTTCCGAAAGGAGAGCGGGCTTTTTTAATGGGGAATTATCAGGTTGATCTGAGAAAAAATACTTCACCAAAAAGGGGAACGCTTATTCAAAAAGGCCAAGTGGAAAATTACCAATCCCTATTCCACCACCCAGCTGTTCTTCCCCCTGATAAGCTTATCGAGATCACCAGCGCCTTGCTGTTCTAAGGCTTGTGTTATCTGGTTTTGCAAGGCTTCTTCGTAGGTAAAACGCTTTTCCCTGTAAAAGATGCCGAACGGCCGTGGCAACTCATCATTGAACATCCTGCTTAGAATGTAAGCCTTTGTGGCGTCATACGGATCGTGGATCATCAGATCATTTGCACTAAATCCATCGGTCAGATCCACCACTTCCGGTTTTAAACCATCCAACCTGACACCTTTGGCACCCTCTGCAAAGACAAGGGG
>CAZNMG010000117.1:0-6627 GCA_964574075.1 uncultured Owenweeksia sp. | reverse complement strand
GTGAAGAAATGCTTCCGGAAAATTTTTGGATCAAAGCCATTTTATGCACCCGCGCCTGTACAGGATAAGGGTAGATTTTGTTGAAAATAGCGCCTGCGCCAAGACCCTGGTGATTGGCTAAGATTAGCTCCTGTGCCATCTCTCCTGCTACAGGTGCCACCACAGTCCCTCCCAGTATTTTTCCGTTCCGTGGGTTCAGCTTGTTTCTCTTTGAAAAGAGGATCAATTTGCCGTAGCGATAATCCGAAATCACCGCACGGTCATCAATAGCAAAATCATGATCGATGCGATCATAGGAAATGCCCCTGCTTTTTATTTCTTTCTCACTCAAACCAAAAGTGCACACTTCGGGATCGGTGAACGTGCACCACGAAAAATGATCCAGTTTCAGTTCCTTCTTAAAAGGCCATGGTGTAAAAAAATTATGAAGCAAAACCGAAGTATGAAGTTCAGCCGCATGGCTAAAAAGCATGTTCCCCGCAGCGTCTCCCGCGAAGATGATCCCCTTATTTCCCTTTGCACGTAAATAGCTATCGATGATCGGGCTTCCCTCCCGCATTTGCACACCTGCCCTCCTCAGATTAAGAGAGTCATAACTGACCACCCTGCCCACTGCTACCAGTACAGCTTCCAATTCAATTTTGCTCCTACGCCCATTTTTATCTTCTATTACCGCGCTCCCCGGTGAGTCAAATTCCACTAATTGGTGACTGACTTTAAAAAGTACCCTCTCTCTTTCAAGGCGCTTTTGCAGAAGCCTGGATACCTCCGGCAATTCTTTACCCATAATGCGCTTGTGCTTTTCAAGTACCGTTACGTGTACTCCCAGCCGCGAAAAACATTGCGCCATTTCCATAGCCATGGGGCCCCCGCCAACAATCAGAAGATTTTTAGGTAGCTCTTCGAGTTCAAAGAGATTTTCATTAGTGAGAATTTTCACCTTCTCTAAGCCCTTCACCTCTATCTGACGCGGCTTAGAGCCAGTTGCCACCAGTATTTTTTTTGCTCTGAAGCGTTCACCGTCCACCTCAACGATGGACCTTCCCGCAAAAGAGGCTTCTCCAATTTTGATACTAATACCCAACTCCCGCTCAAGGTAATCCGCACTTTCGTGCTGACGGATAATATCCTGTCGATAATGCACATATCCCATCACCTTTTTCAAATCCACCTTTCCCCCGGCATCAACACCAAATGCTTCGGCCTCTTTACTGCTATGGATGAGATTCGCCACATGAATAAGTGCCTTGCTGGGAACACAGCCCGAATTGAGGCATTCTCCGCCAAAATTTTCCCGACTGAGGTCAATCATCAAAACATCAAAGCCAAACCGTGCCATGCCTATGGCCACGCCCAGGCCTCCCGCCCCGGCACCTATTACAATAATGTCGAATTTCTTTTCCATAATAGGTTACCCGGCTTTTGTGACACCTATAGCTTCCCTATAAGCCGGGCAAAGAGGCCACTGAGATGCTCATCAGCTTTGCCCGCCACTTGTATGATTTCTTCAATGTTTACAGGGCTCAGATTATCGGGATCACATTCATCAGTTATTACGGAAACCGCCAGTACGGGTAAACCCATATGGTTGGCAACAATCACCTCCGGTACCGTGCTCATGCCTACCATGTCCGCCCCTATTATTTTCAGGTAACGATATTCCGCGCGGGTTTCAAGATTGGGCCCTGCTACAGCAGCATAAACTCCTCGCCTGAGGGTGTGGCCTTCCTCCTCTGCAATATTTGTCAGCATTTCGGTAAGCTCCTGCGAGTAGGGCGCGCTCATATCAGGAAACCTGGGGCCAAGGGCCTCGGCATTGGGTCCGGTGAGCGGGTTTTCAGGCTGAAGGTTGATATGATCATCGATTACTGCAAGATCACCTTTTTTAAAGGCAAGGTTCACGCCTCCGGCTGCATTGGAAATCAGCAGGTTTTTAATCCCCAGCCTTTGCAGCACCCTAATGGGAAAGGTAATTTCCCTCATGGAATAGCCTTCGTAATAATGGAAGCGGCCCTGCATAGCAACCACCTTTTTTCCCTCACATTTCCCAAGTACAAGGTTGCCGGAGTGAAACTCCATGGTGGCCACCGGGAAGTGAGGTATGGATCCATATCGGATAGAAGCTTCAACCTCTATCCTGTCAAGGAATTTGCCGAGGCCCGTTCCGAGTACCACGCCCACATCGGCACCCCCATAACCCTTCCTGCGCAAGTAAGCCGTGGCCTCCTCAATTTCGTGCATCATAATTGTGAAAACTTTTTTAAATCCTCTACCGTGTCAATATCGGTAAGTTCAGTCAATTTTTCAAAGGTAAGTCCCGCGGCCTGCACTTTTTGAATCGTGGAGGCATATACCTCCCCCGTACTCCAGTTTATCCCTTCAAAAAGATTGTGGAAGGAGCGCATTCCCAACAAATAATAGCCCCCATCAGTGGCAGGGCCGATTACTACATCGGCATGCTCAAGGTGGTGGAAGGCCTCATTTACAAGTTCCGAATTTATTTCAGGGCAATCGCTTCCGATGATTACAGTTTTCTTAAAACCCGCGGCAAAAGCTTCCTGAAAGGCATTTGTCATACGCTTCCCCAATCCGTCACCCTGCTGAAGCTTTTTAACGAAATCCCCCTCCTCCCAAAGGTCAATCGTATTGACAAAATCACCATACCAAAGCCATTTATCGGCATCAATATTTTTTGATTCCTGATGGGTTATAGCCAGCAACTTTCTGTAGCAAAGTGCTGCTTCCTCTTCACCCACGTCCTTTGCCAGCCGCGTTTTTACGTGGCCCGGGATCGGGTTTTTTACGAATATCATCAGGACTCTCTCTAGCTTTGGCATCAGACAGTGAAATTTTGGAATCGCTTATCCGGTTTTTATACAGTCGGACCAACTCAGCCTGGGATTTGCCAATGTAATAATTGAGCCACACTAATAAAAAAGTGAACTGCAATCGTAAAGGCCCATTGACAACATATTTGCGAGCCGAAGTTTTCATATAATCAGAAATTACAACAAATCGCGCCCCAAGCCTCCTTAGCCTTCGCACCATTTCCTGATCTTCCAGCACCACATGATCTTTCCGGAATCCACCTGAGCTCTCAAACACTTTGCGCTTCACAAAAAGGCCCTGATCGCCAAACCGTACAGCATTTACATTGAATCTTGTAAACCAGGCATTGGCCCTGAGAAACAGATTCTCCGAATCAAACCGAAGGCGAAAGCATCCGGCATCAAAGCCCTGGGCATGTGCTTCAGAAATATTCAATAAGAAGCGGGGAGGGGGGGTGGAATCCGCATGCAGAAAAAATAAAACGGACCCGCTGGCGTGCTGTGCCCCAAAGTTCATTTGTGCAGCCCGGCCTTTTGAAGGCGAAAGGATCCACGTGACGTTTGGGGCCCGCAACACCTCCATCCTGGTGTTGTCAGCGCTGCCCCCATCCACCACAATTATCTCATACTCAACATTACCGCAGTTTGTGCGGATGTGTGACAAAAGTGAATAAATGCCCTCTTCCTCGTTGTACACCGGAATAATTACAGATATCATTGGCTGCATCTTTTAAAAGTAGTTAAAGATGAGCGCAAAAGAGAAATAGGGAGAATCAGGAAAAGGCGTAGCGATAAATGGCTTCCCTGAGGGCGGCAAAATTAAGTGGCTTTGCTATGTAGTCGTCCATCCCGGCATCCATTAGCTTTTCCCGGTCGCCCGTCATGGCACTCGCTGTAAGAGCTATGATTGATGGACAATTACTGCCCAGAGTGCGCTTGAGCAGCCTGGTGGCCTCTATACCATCCATCTCCGGCATTTGGATATCCATAAAGATAAGGTCGTAATCATTTTTCAAAGCTTCTTCCACAGCCTCCTTGCCGGTGGCTACAATCCGGATTGGAAGGCCCAGTTTCTTAAAGAGAAATGTGGCCAGCTTTTGATTAACAGCATTGTCCTCCGCCAATAGAATATTTATTTCGGATTCGCTGTCATTGTTGTTTGAGGTAGAGTTTTTCAGAGTGTGCAAATTCGGATCTTCAGACAGTAATGATGCAGGCATGGTTCAGAATTTTTTCGGTCGGTTAAAAAAATGAAACCAGGTTTATCGTATCAATTTAGTGCCGATAATCCTGCGAGAGCCTCCTCCCTTCCCCAAAAAAGTTTTCCCTTTTTATCAACTTCCTTGATGAAGAAGCTCCTGCAGCAGTAATTTTCGGGCTCGGAAATTAATCTTTATTTCTAAAAAGACAAGATTTTTGATGGTATAATGTGTTCTGAAATAGATAAAAGGGCTTTTTAAGCGCCCTTTATGTGGCTATTTTATCAGGGCATAAACCTGACCGGGGCGGCTTTTTACATAACCCCGTAATTCAAGGTTCATGAGGGTCTGCAAAGCTCTGTTGGCTGGCATTCTCAGTTGAAAACAAAGGGTTTGAAGCTCAATTTTTCCGCCAGCTGCATTAATGCTCTGCCAGATCTCCTTTTCCTGTCCTTCAAGCTCTTCAAAGAGTTGAACCTGCCGGGGTTGGTTTGAATTTTCCACTTCCCAACCCAATATATATTTCAGATCTTCAGGGGTGTTTACAAGGGCTGCTTTGTGCGTTTTTATGAGAAAGTTGCAACCTTCAGAAAAAGTATCGCCTACACGACCCGGAACTGCAAAGACCTCCCGATTATAGGAGTTGGCAATTTCGGCCGTAATGAGGGCTCCACCTGATCGGGCAGCCTCTACAACAATTATAGCATCAGACATACCCGCCACTATGCGGTTTCGCTTCGGAAAATTTTCGCGATCGGGATTGGTGCCACTCAAAAATTCGGTGAGAAGGCCTCCATTCTCCTCAATATCGCGCGCTACACCAAAGTGCAACTGAGGATAGACCCTATCAAGGCCATGCCCTAACACAGCCACTGTTGGGATACCATTCTGTAAGGCTTGCTTGTGGCATTGTACATCAATCCCATAGGCGAGGCCACTCACTATAAGCGGGTTGAACCCCTTAATGGCTTCAATAAATTTTTCACAAAAATCAAGGCCATAGGAGGTGGCATTGCGGGTTCCCACCATTGAGATCACATGGCGTTTATTAAGATCTACATTGCCACGGAAGTAAAGCAGCACAGGACCGTCTTCACAAAGTTTTAGCCTTTGGGGATATTCAGGGTCGAGATAAAAGAGCGGGGTGATTTTATTCTTTTGAATAAAGTCAACCTCTTCTTCTGCCCGGCTTAAAACTGTCTGTTCGCGAATGTTGATCACCCCCTTGGCGCCAATTCCGGGGACCTTTTCCAAAGCTGCCTTTTTCTCTTCAAATACTGCGGCAGCACTACCACAATGTGCGATCAGGTTTTTGGCTGTTCTGTCTCCCACCCCCGGTATTTGGGTCAATGCTATCTGGTATAAAAGCTCGGTTGACAATTCGAATAATTGGTTAATCTTTGGTCAGCATTTTTGCCGATATGAAGATAAACAACCTAATTTATCTCCCACTTATTTTACTGACGAGCTTTTATGTGAGCGGCCAGTTTATATCCGGACACGTGATTGATGCCAGCAATAGTCAGCCTCTTCCCGGGGCCAATGTGTATGTTGTTGGTTTCAATGGTACCGTGACTGACGCCCGGGGCGGTTTTACATTGTCGATTCCTACTGATACTCCCTTTCTCCTGCAGGTAAGTTATCTGGGATTTGATGTTTTCAAAAGTGATACCCTTTCTTTTCAAGGTGAAAACCTGATGCTCAAAATCCCACTTCAGCCGGCTGAAACCTCACTCGATGAAGTGGTGATCAGCGCTGGTAAATTTGAACAACGACTGGCTGAGGTTACAGTGAGTATGGATGTACTAAAACCGCAGCTCGCCCAGGATAAAAACCTAGTGAGCCTGAGTACCATGCTGCAGCAGGCTCCCGGGGTAAATATTACTGATGGCCAGGCCAACATCCGCTCGGGCAGTGGCTGGAGCTATGGAGCTGGAACCCGGGTGCAAACCCTGGTGGATGGTATGCCGCTGATCTCGGGAGATGCCAATCAGGTGCAATGGGATCTGGTGCCCATCCATTCCGTTGAGCGGGTAGAGGTTTTAAAAGGTGCGTCCTCAGTGTTGTATGGCTCAGCTGCACTTAACGGTGTCATCAATGTCCTCACTCATTCTTTCCCCCTGAAACAGACGTTCACAGCTAATCTCTACTCGGGAGTTTATGACTCCCCTTCCAGGAATTCCCTGAAATGGTGGGATAAGCCAAGGTTTAACAGCGGGTTCAACTTTGACTATCAGCAGCCATTGGGAGAAAATAACGCCTTGGTTATGGGAGGTGGCAGTTTTAGAGATGAGGGTTTTCGATACCTTGATGACGAAAGCCGAACCAGGATCTTTGGAAAGTACTTCCACAGGTTTGAAAAGGTGAAAGGCCTGGAAATGACCCTTGCCTCACACCTCAGCTACAGTGATTTAGGCAATGCGCTTATCTGGGAAAATGATTCGCTTGGCTACATTCCGGCCGACAGTTCCATTACCCGCGCCTACGGCTGGGATGTATATGTTGACCCCAGTCTCAGTTATCGCCATGGCAAATTCAGGCACCTGCTACAAGGCCGGTACCTGAGGCTCAATAACAACACCTTTGATGATGTCACTGAT
>CAZNMG010000116.1:0-6374 GCA_964574075.1 uncultured Owenweeksia sp. | reverse complement strand
CCTACACTCTTACCGCAACTCCCTTTAGCAGTGGTGGAGGAAATGGTACAGCGGGTGTGGCAGAAGCAGTGACCTTCACAGTTGTTGAAAATGCCCCTGCAACCGATTGCCACGGTGTAGCCAACGGTACGGCCGCTATTGATGATTGCGGAATATGTGCCGGAGGTACAACGGGCCTAACCCCAAATGCTGATAAGGATGACTGTGGCGTGTGCAACGGCAACAATGCCGCTAAGGACTGCAATGGCGATTGTTTCGGCACGGCTTCCACCGACAACTGCTCAGAATGTACAGGCGGCAATACGGGCGTGGTTCCCAACTCCGGCTGCAATATTGATTGCCATGGCGTCACCGATGGCACTGCCACGCTTGACGATTGTGGTGTGTGCTCCGGTGGAACAACAGGAGTAACCCCCAATGCCAGCAAAGACGATTGTGGCGTGTGTAACGGCAACAATGCAGATAAGGATTGTAATGGCGACTGCTTCGGCACCGCCACTATTGACGATTGCAATATCTGCTCAGGTGGAAATACGGGTATTACTCCCAATAGTACCTGCACCCCTCCCTGTGTTCCGAATGAAATTGTGAGTTTTACCCTCATGCATGCCAATGGAGGGGGAGAAGTAGGCCCACTGACCAATGGCTATGTTATTGTGAAAAGTGTGGTGGGGCCATTCAGCGTACGTGCTAACCCATGCTCCGGCCCTGTAGGCAGCGTAGTCTTTAATGTCAATGGTAATAACATACAAACCGAGGGCATCGCCCCCTATTCGGTAAATGGCGATAATGCCTCAGGCTTTACCGCCTGGAACATTCCCCCGGGAACCTACACCCTTACAGCAACACCATTTACCAACGGGGGTGGCAATGGTAGCGCAGGCGTGGCAGAGACCATCACATTTACAGTAATAGATGCCCCACCTGCCACTGATTGCCATGGCGACACCAATGGCACAGCAGCCCTTGACGACTGTGGTATTTGTGCAGGTGGAAATACGGGTATTGCCCCAAATTCTGCTAAAGACGACTGCGGCATTTGCAACGGCAACAATGCCGCTAAGGATTGCAATGGCGATTGTTTCGGCACGGCTTCCATCGACAACTGCTCAGAGTGTACAGGCGGCAATACAGGCGTGGTTCCCAACTCCGGCTGCAGTATTGATTGCCATGGCGTCACCGATGGCACTGCCACGCTTGACGATTGTGGCGTGTGCTCCGGTGGAACAACGGGAGTAACCCCCAATGCCACCAAAGACGACTGCGGCATCTGCAACGGCAACAATGCAGATAAGGATTGTAATGGCGATTGCTTCGGAACTGCCTCTGTTGATGATTGTAGCGTGTGCAGTGGCGGTAATACCGGCATCACTCCAAATAGTACATGCACGCCTGCCTGCGTGCCCAACGAGATTATTGGTTTTACATTAATGTACAGCGGCCAGGGTGGACCGATAGGTCCGCTGACCAATGGCTACGTGATCGTAAAAAGTGTGATCGGTGGCTTCAGTGTGAGGGCCAACCCATGCTCCGGCCCTGTAGGCAGTGTGGTTTTCCACCTCAACGGCAATAAGGTGCAAACCGAAACAGCAGCCCCGTATGCTATAAATGGCGACAATTCCAATGGCTATCACGCCTGGAATATCGCCCCCGGCACCTACACCCTTACTGCCACACCTTTTACCAACGGTGGAGGAAGTGGCACCCCGGGAGTGGCGGAGACTGTAACCTTTACGGTGGTCGAAAACGCTCCTGTAACAGATTGTAACGGTGATACCAGCGGCACGGCAACGCTTGATGACTGTGGCGTATGTGCAGGTGGCAATACAGGCATAACCCCTAATGCCGATAAGGATGACTGCGGAGTATGTAATGGCAATAATGCTGATAAGGACTGCAATGGAGATTGCTTCGGCACCGCCTCAGTAGATGACTGCAGCATATGTAGTGGTGGCAACACGGGCATCGTACCTAACTCCACCTGCAATATCGATTGTCACGGAGTTTCCAACGGTACCGCCTCGTTTGACGATTGCGGGGTTTGCTCCGGTGGAACAACAGGTATAACTCCCAATGCCGGCAAAGACGATTGTGGCGTGTGCAACGGTAATAATGCAGACAAGGATTGTAATGGCGACTGCTTCGGTACGGCCTCCCTTGATGATTGTAATGTGTGCAGTGGTGGAAACACCGGTGTGACTCCTTGTACGCCTTCATGTGTTCCTGTTGAAGTTACAGAGATGATCCTCATCAACGCGAATACAGGTGCAGATATCGGAGCTATTGCCAATGGCGATACCATCGATAAGAGTCAGCTACCCAACTTCAGCCTGCGAGCTGATGTGTGCTCACCGCCCGATGTAGGCAGTGTCGTCTTTACCCTGAATGGAAATAGTATCCGCACCGAAAATGTAGCGCCTTATTCCATAAACGGGGATAATAACGGTAACTACACCGCCTGGGATCCCGGAACAGGAAACCATACACTGGTGGCCACGCCATATCATGGCGCAAATGCCAGTGGTGGAACCGGAGTGGCCGAAACTGTTAACTTCTGGGTGGTGGACGGCCCTGCTGTGGTAGATTGCCACGGAGTGCCCGGAGGTACAGCCTTCATTGACGGCTGTGGAGATTGTGTAGGTGGCACCACGGGACTAACACCATGCGCTACAGATGCGGGATGTGGTGAATTCATTGAAGTGAATGGCCTGGTGGTGGTTGAGGTGGAATCAGAACCTAAGGCCAACACCAACTGGTACGAAGGTACAGGACCGGTAAACGGCCTGAGTGTGCCCCCGCCCAGCGGCAGCTACTATATGTGGAAAGCCAACTGCGTAAGCGGTACCAGTCCCAATTATAACTATGACAACTGCACGGGAACGGATGGAGGAAATAACGGAAATGCCATGACCTACGACATCTATATCAGTTCACCCGGCCGGTACCGCTTCCAGATGAGGAGCTGGCAACCGGGTATTGCCTATCCCGGACACTCGCCCAGTACCGAGAATAATGACTTCTGGGTACAGTTCCCTGACGGTGGAGGCATCAAGAAAAAAGGTGGTACGGAGATTCCGATTGGCACCAGCGAGTGGGTGAAGATTTACCAGAACAATACGTGGGTCTGGACCTGGAACACTTCAACGGTAGACAACAATCCTCATGAAATTTATGTGGATTTCCCGGCTACCGGAAGTTACAGGGTGAAAATAGGAGGTCGGGCCAAACTGATGGCGCTCGATCGCTTTGTGCTGTATAGCTCCGGAAACCTCACTAATAATGTGTTGCAAAGCACGGCCACTACTTCGATGCCTCCTCAATCTAACCGTGGTACCTGTGCCAGCATAGCCGGTAATAACGGGGATGATGATATGGCAACAGAGGGTCAGGCTGACCGCGAAGATGGAAATGGAAATGAGAACGGTTCTACCGGAACCCCGGTTTCCCTTAACGAGAACAGCACACCGGGAGCCGAAATGAAGGTGTATCCCAATCCTACCACGGGAGCATTGGTGGTGGAGCTACTGAATATTGAAGGTAACCCCGAAATAATGCTGCTGGATGCCTCCGGAAAACTGCTTCAAAGAGATTGGATACAAACCTCCGCTGGCAAGGCGGTGCGGTATGATCTCGACCTCAGTAGCTATCCCGAGGGAATGTACCTGATCAAGTTACAGTCGGAAAGTAATATAAGTACGCAACGGGTTATCCTTCAATAGGAATCCCGTTCCAGAATAAAATAAGGTCCCGGAGAAGTAATATTTTCCGGGACTTTTTTAGTTAACATTGGTGAGGATGCCCCCTGAAAAAGGAATTGAAAACCCTTCCTTACTGAACAAGTAGGCAGGAATTCAGGTAAAGTAAAGTGGCGGCAGACGGGGCTGAGTTTTGGGGTTTATTAGTATCAAATAATGATCAGTTTTTCAGATGAAAATAGCAACCTATAATGTAAATGGGGTAAACGGGAGGCTTCCGGTGCTGCTACGCTGGCTGGAGGAATCAGCGCCCGATGTGGTGTGTTTGCAGGAGCTCAAGGCCCCCCAGGAAAAGTTCCCCGAACAGGCCATTGTGGATGCCGGCTACAATGCGATCTGGCATGGCCAAAAAAGCTGGAACGGAGTCGCTATTCTCGCTCGCGGAAGGGAGATTGAAGAAGTGGGGCGGGGGCTGCCTGGCGATCCCGATGACGAGCAAAGCCGCTATATCGAAGCCATGGTTGACGGAATCTTCATAGGTTGCCTTTACCTGCCGAACGGTAACCCTGCACCCGGTCCGAAATTCGATTATAAGCTCCGCTGGTTTGACCGCCTCAATGCCCGAGCAGCCGAGCTTCTGGAACTCAAAATGCCGGTAGTTCTTACGGGAGACTATAATGTGATGCCCACTGAACTGGATGTGTACAAGCCCGAGCGGTGGGTGAAGGACGCACTTTTCAGGCCCGAGGTGCGCGATGTTTTTCACAAGCTGGTGGGGCAGGGATGGACGGACGCCATAAGAGAACTGTATCCTGACGAAACCATCTATACCTTTTGGGATTACTTCCGCAATGCCTATGCCCGCGATGCCGGCTTGCGCATCGACCACTTCCTTCTTAGCCCGCAGCTCGAAAAGCGCCTGTTGGCTGCCGGTGTTGACCGTCACGTGAGAGGGTGGGAGAAAACCAGCGACCACGCCCCGGTGTGGATTGAGCTGGATGCTGAAATTGGGTAAGAGGTACGATCCCTGTCGGTTCTTTTGAGGAATAGCCCGATCTGCTCCTGGAATTTCAAATGCCTACATTTAAACAGGTGGCCTTCAGGTTTTCTTTGAGGAGGCCTTTTCCCGGTTCTCCTTTACCCTGAATTCCACAATGCGGCCAATCAATTCAAAGGGTACAGGCTTGTGGAGCGGAAACTGCACCGAACCTTTACCCTGGGGATATTGGGAGAGCTCATCCGCAAATTGTGAATGTCCGGTGGGAGTGGCATAAAAGCCGATATGATTTTTGTAAGCTGCAAAATATACCAGCGCCTTCCCTTCGGTTTTATAACCAGGCATTCCATAGCTGATCGATTCCTCTGCTTTGGGGGCTTTCTCCTTTATCAACGCACGTATCTGCCTTAAAATCTCCTGTACTTCAGACGGAAATCCTGTTATGTATTGGTCTATTTTATCCATGGGTTAAGTGTGCTTGCCAGGATAAAATTAGGCGTTTTAGGTGTGATGCCCATTTAGGCAGGAGTGGAATTCCACACCATGAGAGCAATCGGCTTTCCTGTACCTCCGGCAATCCCGCTGTGATGTAATCATTTTTACCGTTACCTAATTCACGGAATTACCTGAAACAGGGGTGTTGTACTTTGGAAATTCTCTACCAAACTGTACAGATGATAGCTCTGCTCTTAAAGCTCCGTGCACCATTCCTTCTTCTGGTGCTAATTATTATCCCCGCCCGGCAGGTGTTGGCCCAGGAGTATTTCAAAAGATTTCAAAAGCATGACCATGATGGGTATTATTTTGCAGTAAGCCATCTGAAGGTGCACAGCGATGGTACCTATATCCGCTCTATTCTCAAGGGTGATACCATAGTCCTGGAAAAGTATAATGCCTGTGATTCCATGTTGTGGTCATCGGGTTGGATATCGGAGTATTCCCTATCCTTCCTGTCGATGAAATTAACCGCTGCCGGCAATCCCCTGATAGTGGCCCGGGGCTATAAGGATGGAGAGTACCATTTACTGATAACCAGTTTTTCGACAGACGGACAAAGCGTGGTATGGAACAAACGTCTGTCCTATAATCTTCCACCGTCTGCCATGCAGGTGGAGCAAGGCGATGACGGCATACTCTGGATAATGGGCAGCGTGGGCACCCAGCATATTTGCCTCATCAAAATGGATGAGGCGGGCAACATTTTGCTTTCGGTGTTTTATGATGAAATTCCCAGTGTGTGGTCTTTTTACTTTTCGCTGACAGACGACAACGGCTGTCTTATCCTCAATAAGAATAACCTACTGCGCATAGACTCTACCGGTGCTGTGGTTTGGAAGGTACAATACCCCGATCTTCATTTACTGATGGGCGCTGTACCCATAGATGAGGATTTTCTTATTTCCGCCCATGCCATAGGAAATGTTACAACTACCTTTAAAGTGGATGGTTCGGGGAGTGTAATTTCCCACCGGAACATTGCGGGGAATTTCTTTGGGGTCTCCATGAGAAAATATCATGATGGACGTATTTTATGTATGGGTCACAATGAACTACTTGACTCTACAGGAAGCAGGACCACCGCGCCTTCCATTATGCAGCTCGATAGTAATGGCCGTTTTATAAAAAACCTGCAGGTAGGCATGGATGCGGTGAATGGCCTGCTGGGGCAAGCCCGTTCTGCG
>CAZNMG010000115.1:0-5272 GCA_964574075.1 uncultured Owenweeksia sp. | reverse complement strand
CTTCTTCCCAGTACACATCCATTTCGGTAAGGGTCATATCAGAAAGTGCCCGCCCTTCTTCATTGGCTTTTTGCTCAAGGTATGTAAAACGCTTTATAAATTTCTTGTTGGTACGCTCGAGGGCCGATTCCGCGTCAACTTTTACAAAGCGACTGAGATTGATCACCGAAAACAGGAAATCCCCGAATTCGGCCTCTGTTTTTGCGGCATCACCCGCCTGTACTTCATGGCGCAACTCCTGCATCTCCTCTTCAATTTTATCCCAAACCTGGTCGGTTTCCTCCCAGTCAAAGCCAATGCCGCGAGCCTTCTCCTGAATTCGTGTGGCTTTTACCACAGCCGGCAGTGAACGCGGAACTCCCTCCAGAACAGATTTTTTGCCTTCCTTGAGTTTCAGCTTCTCCCAGTTGGCTTTCACCTCTTCCTCACCCGCCACTTTTACATCTCCATAGATATGAGGATGACGGGCTATCAGCTTTTCGCAAATGCCATTGAGCACATCAGCAATGTCGAAGGCCTTTTGTTCGCTGCCGATCTTGGCGTAAAAAACCAGGTGAAGAAGAATATCCCCCAGTTCCTTTTTTACCTCTTCCAGGTCATTGTCTAGAATAGCATCACCCAATTCATAGGTTTCCTCAATGGTAAGCGGCCGCAGTGTTTCCATGGTCTGCTTCATATCCCATGGGCATTTTGCCCGCAGGTCTTCCATTATGTCGAGCAGGCGACCAAAGGCCTCTAGTTTATCCTGGCGGGTATTCACTTAGTCTTCTTTTTCCGGATTTTCATCAGCATCTGGCGCTTCTTCCTCTCCGGATTTGTCTTCCTCCGATTCGGTGATCATACCTTCCTCCTGAAGGATGTTGTACCACTGGAATAGCTTTTTAAGATCCGAATGATACACGCGCTCCTCATCATAATCAGGAAGTACCTCACTCATGTAAGCCTTTAATTCTGCAGGAGCGGATTTATGATCAATGGCTGGCCCCTTGTTTTCCTTTTCTGCAATCAGTGTGAATACCTCCGTGAGCGGCACCTCCTCCTGATGCGTATAAATAGCGATATCCTTTAGGGCACTTACATTATGGGCCTGACTTACCGGGAAACGCTTATTCTCCTTAAGGGATTGGACAATCACCCCACCCCGGCTCTGCGCCACCAGTTTGTAAAGACCGGGTTTTCCGCCAATTGCTAAAATACCTTCCAAATCCATTTCTAAAAGTGTAATTATTGATTAGTATCCTTGCTGCCTTGTTCCAGCCATTTGGCAACCATCTCTTCATCGGTCAACGTGTCTTCAGCCATCTGCAACAAATTACGGGCATCAGCTGCCAGTTGATGGTTGGGATATTCCTTAAGGAAATGTCGGTAGGATTTTACCGCTCGTTCGCGGTCGTTGAGTTTTTCGTCAAACACATACCCGATCATAAATACAGACCTGGCCTCCAGTGGATGCCCGGGATACAAATGTAGAATGCTGTTGTAAACGTTTACTGCCTTTAGTGCGCCACCGGGAACCTCCTTATAAATATCGGCTGCCTTACCTAAGTAATATGGCGAAAGGGAATCCTTCGGATGGGTTTCGCCATACTCAAGGTAAGCCGCAGTAATAGATCGTGCCAGGGCGGTATCCAACTCCTCATCCTGCTGGATCTGCTGCTCCATGGATTGTATCTCAGCCTTCAGGCTATCTTCCTGTTGCTGTTTGCAGCTGGTAAAAATAGCCGCCACCATTGCTATGTGGATCCAATTCTTCACTTCAGACGTGGAAATTTCATCTTATAACTTACGGATACCTTTCCTTTTGAAATATTGTTGAGCTTGCCCTTTACCATTCGCTTGCGCAGTGGTGAAATATGATCGGTAAACAATACCCCTTCCACATGATCATATTCATGCTGTATTACCCGCGCCTTCAATCCTTCAAATTTTTCAGTGTGCTCATTGAAGTCACGGTCTTTGTACCGGATGGTCATAACCGGGTGTCGAAGCACATCCTCCCGTACATCAGGAATGCTGAGGCAGCCCTCATTGAATGGCCATTTATCTCCGCTTTCCTCTATTATTTCAGGATTGATAAATACCTTATTAAAGCCCTTGAGGCCCTCTTCATCCTCTTCATCCTCATCTACAAACCCTGAAGTATCAATAACAAACAGCCGGATAGATTCACCCACCTGTGGCGCTGCCAAACCCACACCGCTGGCACTGTACATGGTTTCAAACATATTGTCTATCAACTCCTCCAGTCCCGGGTAGTCCTTTTCTATATCCTCTCCCCGTTTTCTCAATACGGGATCTCCATAAGCTACGATCGGTAAAATCACTCTCTAATTTTCGGCAAATGTAACAATTGAAAATCTCATTGGGTGCTCAGGTAATCCTGAAGGATAATAGCTGCACTCACCTTATCAATTTCCGCTTTCTCCCTGCGTTTCTTTTTCCTGAGGCCGGAGTCAACCATGCTTTGTACGGCACGCTTCGAACTATAGCGCTCATCCTGGAGTACAATTTTGATGTGAGGAAATAACTTCTGGAGTCTTTTTTGAAACTGCCTTACCCGCTCTGAGTTATCGGAGTCTCCGCCCGAAAGGCTTTTGGGTTCTCCCAATACAATAGCTTCATAAGGCTCCGTTTTGAGAAGGATCTGGAGGTGGTCCAGCAGTTTTTCAGTGGCAACAGTTTCGCGCGGTGTGGCAATGATCTGCAATGGATCCGTCTCGGCAATACCCGTTCTTTTTCCACCAATATCTAATGCGATTATTTTGCCCACCGAACAAAGATAGAGCCTTTGCCCACAAAATGGCTAGAGTTCATCAGAGTCTACCGAATCCACCAGCTTGAAGAGTTCGGGATTGCGGCCTTCCCACAACTCAAACTGAATGGTGGTTATAACCAGGGCCACATCCCTGCTGTACTCCGTAAGTTGCTCCTGCATCAGTTCGTAAGCAATCGCGCGGTACTCCTTGAGGTAATGTATTTTACTGAGGAGATCAGGTTGTGATGGAAGATCGAGTATCCGTCTTTTTTGCATAACGCCATACACCTCTTCAATACAAAGATCGATCTGCTGGATGAGTTCAGTTTTGGTGGGGCACTTCAGAAGGGCACGTCTAAAGCGCTCGAGAGCCACAATAGTATTGTGATATGCATTGGTCGAGTCAGGCACAGTTAAGGAAAGGTTTGGTACTTACAATATACAACGTTTAATCCAAGCTTGGAAATACTTGTTGTGATTAAAAGCCCAAAGCCTTTAGATTGTTTAGCCCGGAAAAAATTCTTCTCCAAATCCGATCAGGAACACCTTTTTTTGAGCTCTTGTAAAGGCCGTATACAGCCATCGAAGGTATTCCCTGTCAGGCTCACCGGGGAGCCATGGCCGCTCAATAAAAACATTCTGCCACTGCCCGCCCTGGGCTTTATGGCAGGTAATGGCGTAAGCAAACTTTACCTGTAGCGCATTGAAATAGGGATTTTCATACACCTTCTTATGGCGCAGGTATTTTTGAGGAATTTCCTGGTAATCCTGCATGATACTCTGATAAAGCTTTCCGGACTCCTCCCAACTCAGGGCCGGTGCCGGCATATCGAGAACATCCAGCATAAGCATTACCTCGAATGGTTCATCCAGCGGATAATCCACCATTCTGATCTTTACCCGCGCAAAGCGGTGATCATACAATTCCTTTATTTCATACAGCTCGAGCAACTCTATTATGTCACCGTTGGCAATAAATCCTGCCTTTGAGTTTTCAGGCAGCCAGTGGTAATTGTTTTTTACCACCATCAAAAAATCCCCGGGTGAGATCTCATCCTCCTGCCATAGGATCCGGGCCCTTATCTGGCGATTGTACATCCCTGCCCGCTTGTTGGAACGCACAAGAACTGAGGTGCCCTCACGCCCGGCTTCACTGAATGAGTCATTGAGAGCCTCCTCCACTTCAAAGCCTTCCAGCAGCCGTATCACTTCAGGGCCTGTCGTTAATGCCGGCAGGCTGTATTCCTCATTCAGCAGCATATCCCTGATAAGCGTGGAGTTCATTAAAATGGCCGAATCCTGGGCCTGCCTCATCACAGCCTGCATTTCAATTTCCACGGTTTCCTGGCGGTGATGCACCCCGAGATAGGTGCCATCAAGGGCAGGACTTTCTTCAGACCCAACCGGAGGTAACTGAGCCGTATCTCCCACCAGGATCAACCTGCAGTTGACGCCTGCCTTTACAAAAGACAGCAGGTCGGCAAGCAGGCTTCCGGATGAAAGGCTTTTGTCAGTACCCGTATCACTGATCATAGAGGCTTCATCCACTACGTAGATGGTATTGGTGGCCTTGTTTTCGCGAAGGTGAAAGGCTGCTCCCCCGGCCCTGTCAGCCTTTGGTCTGTATATGTATTTATGTATAGTAAATGCTGGTTTTCCTGAATACTGGCTCATAACCTTTGCCGCCCGGCCAGTAGGGGCCAGCAATGCACTTCTACGATTGTACTTCGGGAGTGCCTTTACAAGCGATTTCAACAAAGTAGTCTTACCGGTTCCCGCATAGCCTTTTAGCAGAAAGATCTCATTGGGGGTGAGGCTGAGACAGAAGCCACTGATAAGATGCATGGCTCTTGCCTGATCAATAGTTGGCTCAAAACCAAGACCCCGAACCAAATCCGATTCGAGGCGTTTTGTAGCGGATAATTCCATGCCTCAAAAGTAGGGGCTTTGGGCCCCATCCGAAGAATTTTGTCAATGGAAAAAAATTGTAGCTTTGTCCGCAATGCAAATTCAAATCTGCTGAAAACACTATGAAATCTAAGGTATCTAGGGTTATACAAGCTGTTTTATTGGTGGCTATAATTCTTCTGGGTTACTACTTGTACGAAATTATCCAGGAGCCTATCCGCTACGAAAACATCAAGGAAAAAAGATATGCCGCAATAAAGGAAAGGCTTGAAAATATTCGTGATGTACAAAAGTCCTATCGTGCGGAATACGATGAATTTGCCCCTGACTTCAACACACTGATCGCTTTTGTGGATACAGGCAAGCAAACCATTCTTGAGAGAAAAGACAGCACCTTCACCTTTTATGATGAAGTTTTTCAGCAGGAGCGCGAAAAAGATACAATTGTTACCCGTGTATTGGGCCACCGCAGTATTAAGAGCACCCTGTTCCCTCCTGATTTCGATGCTTCCCAACTTCAGTACATTCCTCATACTGATCAGAAGAAATTTGAAATGGAGGCGGGAAAAATAAAAGTGAGTGAAGTGGTGGTACCCGTATTTGAAGCCC